>JAIPDA010000134.1 GCA_021737905.1 Rhodoferax sp. | reverse complement strand
GGGTCACTCACTCAACATCAAGGCACTGGTCGACGCGCGCTGACCGCGCAGAACCCTACCAGGGCAAGGTATTGCCCTGATAGTCCACCAAAGTACCGGATTGTTGCGGCTCAAGCCCTGCCAGCACCGCCAGCAATTCCTTGGCGGCCACTTCCGGCGGGCGTAATTTGAGTCCGGCTTTGGCAAAAGGCTTGGACAGCGCAGTGTCCACCGTGCCCGGGTGCAGTGCCACGCACAGCGCCTGGGGGTTGCGACGCTTGAGCTCGATAGCCGCTGTCTTGACCAGCTGATTGAGCGCTGCCTTGGCCGCGCGGTAACCGTACCAGCCACCCAGCGCGTTGTCGCCGATGCTGCCGACCTTGGCCGACACAAAGCCGGCCACGCAGCGACCCTGCCGCGGCAGGAGCGGTAAAAAATGCTTCATCACCAGCGCCGGGCCGATGGCATTGATGCGAAACACCTCGCTCAGGTACTCAGCGTCCAGCTGCGCCCAACTGCGCTCGGGCTGACCCGCTGCGCCGTGCAAAAAACCGCTGGCCACGATCAAGAGGCGCAGCTCGGCGCCCTCTGCATCGCACTGCGCCGCCACCCAGGCTGCGGCGTTTTCAAGGCTGGCTTCGTCGCTGTAATCGATGGCCGGTTGCGTGCTGCGGCCCAGCGCCAGCACGCGGTCGATGCCGTGCTCTCCGGGTATGGACAAGGCTTGCACCAGCGCAGCACCCAAGCCGCCGCCGGCGCCTATGACCAGCGCCAATGGCTTGGCAGGCGCTGCGGTGCTGGCGTTGACGTTCATGCCGGCATCAAGACTCGTCGTCGAGCAGGCGCACGCGCACGCTCTTGCCCTTGACCTTGCCGGCGCTGAGCTTTTGCAGCGCCTCGTCGGCAATTCGGCGGTCCAGCGCCACATAGGTCGAGTACTCGTTGACATTGATCTTGCCGACCTGCTCACGCGTGAAGCCGGCCTCGCCCGTCAGTGCGCCCAGCACGTCGCCGGCGCGGATTTTTTCTTTGCGCCCGCCCACAATTTGCAGCGTCACCATGGGTGGCACCAGCGGTTCCTGGCTGGCCGGCGTCAGGTCTTCCACCTTGTGCCAATCGGACTCGACGTTTTGCAATTGCTCGATGCGCCCGACCGCGCCCATTTCGTTCATGGAGGCCAGGCTGATCGCCCAACCTTCTTCGTCAGCGCGGCCGGTGCGGCCGATGCGGTGAATATGCACTTCGCTGTCAGGCGTGACGTCCACGTTGATGACCATCTCCAGCTGCGAAATATCCAGCCCGCGCGCCGCGACGTCAGTGGCCACCAGCACCGAGCAACTGCGGTTGGAAAACTGCACAAGCACCTGGTCGCGTTCACGCTGCTCCAGCTCGCCGTACAGGGCCAGCGCACTGAAACCCTGGGCCTTCAAAACTTGTACCAGCTCGCGGCACTGCAGCTTGGTGTTGCAAAAGGCCAGCGTACTGGCCGGACGGTAATGGTTAAGCACTTTGGAAACCGTGTGCAGCCGTTCACTGTCCCGCACCTGGTACCAGCGCTGGCGGATTTTGCTGGCTTCGTGTTGCGCCTCAACCTTCACCGTCTGCGGCTGGCGCATGAACTGCTGGCTGAGTTTGGCAATGCCTTCCGGGTAAGTCGCTGAAAACAACAACGTCTGCCGCTCGGGCGGGCACTGGCGCGCCACCTTGGCGATGTCGTCAAAAAAGCCCATGTCGAGCATGCGGTCGGCTTCGTCCAGCACCAGGGTGTTGAGTGCGGACAGGTCCAGGTGACCGCGCTCCAGATGGTCCATGATGCGCCCGGGCGTGCCGACCACAATGTGCGCGCCGTGTTCCAGGCTGGCGTTTTGCCCGCGCAGGGCCACACCGCCACACAGCGTAACAACCTTGATGTTTTCTTCAGCCCGCGCCAGCCGGCGGATCTCCTGCGTCACCTGGTCAGCCAGCTCTCGCGTCGGGCACAACACCATCGCCTGCACCGCAAAGCGACGCGCATTCAGGTTGGCCAGCAGCGCCAGCGCAAAAGCGGCGGTCTTGCCGCTGCCGGTTTTGGCCTGCGCGATCAGGTCTTTGCCCAGCAGGGCAATCGGCAAACTGGCCGCCTGGATCGGCGTCATCTGGGTGTAACCGAGCAGTTGGAGGTTGGCCAGAGCGGCAGGCGTCAGGGGCAGGCGGGCGAAATCAAGGGGGGCGGGGGAGGCAGTCATCGAAGGATTATCGGTGCCGGACAGCCTGGGATGGATTCCTGCCCCCCCGATCAGCTCAAGGGCAGGCTCCGCAGCAATGACCTGGGGCAGCACAAAATAAGACCCGTGGGATATACTGTGGTATCTACCATTTCCGATGGAGGCTTACGATGTCCCAAACCGCCAAACTATTCGTCAACGGCCGAAGCCAAGCGGTGCGGCTACCCGCTGCATACAGGTTTGACACCCACGAAGTCTTCATCCGCAAAGACCCCGTGACGGGCGATGTCATCCTCTCGCGCCGCCCCGAAGACTGGAACGGCTTCTTGGCCGCCACTGAAAACGCTCAAGTGTCAGACGACTTTTTAAGCACGACCGAACGGTTGACTCAAGGCCACACAGACACCCAAGAGCGCGACCCATTTGATTTGGTGTCCAGTCCTACCGGACACTGAGCCGGCACATGACACCGCTTTACCTGCTGGACACCAACACCGTCAGCCACCTCATCAAACGCCATCCGCAAGCCACGCAGCATTTGTTGGCGGTGCCCATGCACAGCGTTTGCATATCAGCCATCACTGCGGGTGAACTGGCGTTTGGGCTTGCCAAACGGCCTGAGGCTGTGGCGCTGAAAGCCGCTGTGAATGAGTTTTTGCGTCGTGTTGAAGTGCTGCCATGGGATGATGCCGTGGCGCAAACTTACGGCACACTGCGCGCTCTGATGCAAAGCAATGGCACTCCCTTAGCGGCACTGGACATGCAGATTGCGGCGCATGCCTTGCAGCTGAAGGCGGCATTGATCAGCAGTGACAGGGCGATGGCTCAAGTGCCTGAACTTTTGGTGGAAGACTGGACAATTAGCAATTAGTCCGCCCTTTATCCGTTACTCGTTCGATCATGTGCAGCCGACGGTGTCCCGGCTTCTACTCCGGCAAGCCGTCACCCGCCAGTGCTAAGGTTTGCCCCAAGTCTTTCCAATCCAAAGGTTTTCATGACAGTTTTTGACTTTGATTTGCTGGTGATCGGTGGCGGCAGTGGTGGTGTGCGGGCGGCGCGCATGGCGGCGCAACGCGGTGCCAAAGTTGCGCTGATCGAAGCGCAGGCCATGGGCGGCACGTGCGTCAATGTGGGCTGCATTCCCAAAAAACTCTACAGCTACGCCGCGCATTTCGCCGAATCTTTTGAAGCCTCGCACGGCTTTGGCTGGGTCGGCACCGCCCCGGTGCTGGACTGGTCTGCCCTCAAGGCCAACCGCGCGCGCGAGATCACCCGCCTCAATGGCATTTACCTGCAACTCCTCAAAGGCGCGGGCGTGCAGGTGATTGAAGGCTGGGCCACGCTGGTGGACGCGCACACGGTGGCCGTCGGGGCCCAGCGTTTGACGGCGAAAAACATCCTGATCGCCACCGGCGGCCAACCCAGCGTGCCCGAGATCGCCGGGCGCGAGCATGTCATCACATCGAATGAGATTTTTGACATCGACCCCTTCCCGAAGCGCCTGCTGGTGGTCGGCGGCGGCTACATCGCTTGCGAGTTCGCGTCCATCTTCAAGGGCCTGGGCGCAAGTGTCACGCAGTTGTACCGCGGCGCGCAAGTGCTGCGCGGCTTTGACGAAGAAATACGCCACTTCATCGCGGCTGAAATGCGCAAGGCCGGCGTGGACCTGCGGCTGAACGCTGACGTGGCCTCTATCGTTAAAACTGCCAGAGGACTGCAGGTCACGCTGCAAGACGGCAGCAGCCTCGAATTCGACGCGGTGCTCTACGCCACCGGCCGCGTGCCGCTGATTGAAGGGCTGGGCCTGGAAGCACTGGGCATCGCGCAAAAACCCGATGGCGCTATTCTGGTCAACGACAACTACCAGACCTCGCTGCCGCACATTTACGCCGTGGGCGACGTCACTGCGCGCGTGCAGCTCACGCCGGTGGCGCTGGGCGAGGCCATGGTGGTGGTGGACCATCTGCTGGGTGCGGCCGCCGGCAAGGCGCCACGCAGCATGAGCTACGACTTCATTCCGACAGCGGTGTTCACGCACCCGAACATCGGCACAGTAGGCTTGACCGAGGCCCAGGCGCGCGAGCGTTTTGGCGCGGTGCGTGTTTTCAAAAGCGAATTCAAAGCGCTCAAGCACACGCTCAGCGGCAGCAGCGAGCGCACCTTCATGAAGCTGCTGGTGGACGCAGCCTCTGACCGCGTGGTCGGCCTGCACATGGTGGGCGCCGAAGCCGGCGAGATCGTGCAGGGCTTTGCGGTGGCCATGAAAGCCGGCGCAACCAAGGCCGTGTTTGACAGCACCATTGGCATTCACCCGACGGCGGCCGAAGAATTTGTGACCATGCGCGAACCCGTGAAAGCCTGAACCAAGGTCTGACCCCATGAAACCCGCACCCTACCTGCCCGCCTTCACCGCGCCAACGCGCCACACCAACGCTGCCGAAGCACTGGCCCAGGTGCAGCTGATTTACAGCCAACAGATCGCGCATCTGCGTGACTGCATGCAGCGCTACGTGGCCGGCGAGAGCCTGCCCGGCCGCGTGCGCGCCTGCTACCCCTTTGTGCGCATCCACACCACGACCGTGGCGCGCGCCATTCTGGAAACGCCCGATATTTCACTGCTGAGCTACGGCTTTGTCGCCGGACCCGGTCACTACGAAACCACGCTGACCCGGCCCGAGCTGTACGCCAATTACTACCTTGAGCAGTTCAGCCTGCTGCTGCAAAACCATTCGGTGGCACTCGAAGTAGGCACCAGCTCGCAGCCGATACCGGTGCATTTTTCATTTGCCGAGCGCGACCACATTGAAGGCAGCCTGAGCGCCGAGCGACGCCTGCTGATGCGCGACGCCTTTGACCTGCCCGACCTGGCCGCCATGGACGACGGCATTGCCAACGGCACTTACGAAGCGCGTCCCGGCGAGCCGCAACCGCTGGCGCTGTTCACGGCGGCGCGGGTGGACTATTCACTGCTGCGCCTGCGTCACTACACAGGCACCTCGCCCGACTGGTTTCAAAACTTTGTGCTGTTCACCAACTACCAGTTTTACATCGACGAGTTCGTGCGGTTAGGCCATGAAGAAATGCGCCGGCCTGACAGCCCCTATGTGGCCTTTGTCGAGCCGGGCAATATGGTGACACGGCGCGCCGGATTGCCTGCCGAGGCCGTTGACGCTTTTGGTCTGGCACCGCCACGCCTGCCGCAAATGCCCGGCTACCACCTGCTGCGCGCCGACCGCAGCGGCATCACCATGGTCAACATCGGCGTCGGCCCGGCCAACGCCAAAAACATCACCGACCACGTGGCCGTGCTCAGGCCGCACGCCTGGCTGATGCTGGGCCACTGCGCCGGTTTGCGCAGCAGCCAGCAACTGGGCGACTATGTGCTGGCCCACGGTTATGTGCGCGAGGACCATGTGCTCGACGAAGAGCTGCCGCTGTGGGTGCCGATCCCGGCGCTGGCCGAGATCCAGATGGCCTTGCAGCAAGCCGTTGAAGATGTGACGCACCTGCAAGGGCCCGAGCTCAAACGCATCATGCGCACCGGCACCGTGGCCAGCACCGACAACCGCAACTGGGAGCTGCTGCCGGCCAACCAGCCGCAGCGCCGTTTCAGCCAGAGCCGCGCGGTCGCGCTGGACATGGAAAGCGCCACGATCGCCGCCAACGGTTTTCGCTTTCGCGTGCCCTACGGCACGCTCTTGTGCGTGAGCGACAAACCGCTGCACGGCGAGATCAAACTGCCAGGCATGGCCGACCACTTCTACCGCGAACGCGTAGACCAGCACCTGCGCATCGGCATCCGCGCGCTGGAACTTTTGCGCAGCCAGGGCAGCAGCCAGTTGCACAGCCGCAAGCTGCGCAGTTTTTCAGAGGTAGCGTTTCAGTAAAATTTCGAGGAAAAGATGGATCCCCGCGTTCGCGAGGATGACGGGACAAGAGCCGTCATTCCTGCGCCCTCTTTCATTCCTCGCTCTCCGTCATTCCGGCGTAGCCTGCCCTCGACCTGATCGGGGGGCAGGAGTCCATCCCATCCCCGCTTTCAGGCCTCGGGCAAAGCCAACTGCGTGGGCTGGCGCTTTTCAATAGCGAACTTGAGCAGCGCGGCGCTGCGGAAAACGCCGTGCGCAAACTTGCCGTAGGGCAGCGTGACAAAAAAGGTCATCACCGTGCCCAGGTGCACCGCCAGCAGCAAGGCCATGGCGACAGTGTCGCGCCAGACCAGCAGGGCCAGGCCGGTCAGGCTGATGAGGAACAGCAAGGCGATGAAGCCGCGGTCCATCGGCTTCTGAGCCGCGTCGCCGTGACTGGCGTGGCGGCGCAAATTGAGCCACAGCAAGCCGGCCGGCCCGATCAGCAAGCCGATGCCGCCCACCGTGCCCAAGATCACGGGCAGGCTGGTGTAGCCGTAAGGCGCCTGCCAGTTGAACAGGTAGTGGTAGAGCGTGGCCACCGAGGTGGAGGCAAAGCACAGCATGAAGCCGTAAAAGGTCAGGTGGTGAACACGCCGGCGCCACAGCGTGGGTGCGTCGTCGCCGTTCGGG
>JAIPDA010000002.1 GCA_021737905.1 Rhodoferax sp. | reverse complement strand
GCTCAGGGTGACTTCGTCACGGTTGTGCAATTTGAAAACCACGCCCTTGAGGTTGAGCAGAATGTTCACAACGTCTTCTTGCACACCGTCAATCGACGAGTACTCGTGCAAAACGCCGGCAATCGTCACTTCGGTGGCGGCATGGCCAACCATCGAGGACAGCAAAACGCGGCGCAGTGCATTGCCAAGCGTGTGGCCATAGCCACGCTCAAAAGGCTCCAGCGTGACTTTGGCACGGTTGGCAGCGAGCTGCTCAACATTGATGGTTTTTGGTTTCAGTAGATTGGTTTGCATACGGTCTTCCTCTCAATACCCTCGGCTCATTACACCGATAAGGCCGGGTGAAGCAACCTGAGCCAGACGAGCTGGCCCAGGAACGGGAAAAAATTAACGTGAGTAAAGCTCGACGATCAAGGATTCATTGACATCAGCGGCAAACTCATCACGGTCGGGCACTTTCTTGAACACGCCCTCACCCTTGTCGATGCTGACATCCACCCAAGCCGGCATGCCGACTTGCTGGGCCAGTTGCAAAGCCTCCAGAACACGGTTCTGCTTCTTCGACTTTTCGCGTACGCCAACGACGTCGCCGGTTTTCACGAGGTAAGAAGGAATGTTGACCGAGTGGCCGTTGACTGTGATCGCCTTGTGCGAGACCAGCTGACGAGCCTCAGCGCGCGTCGAGCCAAAACCCATGCGGTACACCACATTGTCCAGACGGCACTCCAGCAAGAACAGCAAGTTGGCGCCGGTATTGCCTTTGCGGCGATCGGCCTCTTCGAAGTAGCGGCGGAATTGCTTTTCGAGCACGCCGTACATGCGCTTGACCTTTTGCTTTTCGCGCAGTTGCAGACCGTAGTCTGACGTGCGCATGCCCGAAGTGCGGCCGTGCTGGCCTGGCTTGGAGTCGAACTTGGCCTTGTCACCAATGGCGCGTCGAGCGCTTTTGAGGAACAGGTCGGTGCCTTCACGGCGGGATAGTTTGGCCTTGGGGCCTAGGTAACGTGCCACTTGATTGTCCTTTTGTCATCTGCTGCACAAAGTGCAGGAGCCCTCGGTACAGAACCTAACGGCGGTGGGCTTGGGTAAAAATGCCTAAAGCCCGGAGGGCTGCCGAAGCAGCCAACCAGGCCCGTGGCAGGAGAAATTAAATACGACGACGCTTTTGAGGGCGGCAGCCGTTGTGCGGGACGGGTGTCACATCAGCAATCGAGTTGATGCGAATACCAAGCGCGCCCAAGGCACGCACGGATGACTCTCGACCAGGACCCGGGCCCTTGATCTCGACGTCTACGTTCTTGATGCCCTGCTCTATGGCTGCGCGACCAGCCACTTCGGAGGCAACCTGGGCTGCAAAAGGGGTTGACTTGCGCGAACCCTTGAAGCCCTGACCACCCGACGAAGCCCAGGACAAAGCATTGCCCTGGCGATCAGTGATCGTGATGATGGTGTTGTTGAAAGACGCGTGAATGTGAGCGACACCGTCGGCCACATTTTTACGGACTTTTTTACGAACGCGTTGTGCTGCGTTATTGCTGGGTGCTTTTGCCATGAATTACCTTCGATTATTTCTTCAGGGACTGCGCTGCTTTACGCGGACCCTTGCGGGTGCGTGCATTGGTGCGCGTACGCTGACCACGCATTGGCAGACCGCGGCGGTGACGAAAGCCACGGTAGCAGCCGATGTCCATCAAACGCTTGATGTTCATGGTGGTCTCGCGACGCAAGTCACCTTCAATGGTGAACAAAGCGATCTGGTCGCGAATCTTTTCGAGATCCCCGTCAGTCAGATCCTTGATCTTCTTGGCGTATGCGATATCGCATGCCTCACAGATCTTGCGAGCTCGGGTGCGACCGATGCCAAAAATTGCAGTCAAGCCGATTTCGGCGTGCTGTTGCGGCGGAATGTTGATACCTGCGATACGAGCCATATGCGTCCTCTAATACTCTTTGAAATCAGCCTTGACGCTGTTTATGGCGTGGGTCTGTGCAGATAACACGCACAACGCCTTTGCGACGGATGATTTTACAGTTGCGGCAGATCTTCTTAACAGAAGCTGAAACTCTCATTTTCTTCTCCTAAACTTTCTCTATGCGGACTCGCATGAACACCTTGGGCACCTGCCCTGAATCATTGACCGGGCTTGAAATTCGCTTTTTTCAGCAAGGATTCGTACTGCTGGGACATCATGTAGTTTTGCACCTGGGCCATGAAATCCATGGTTACCACCACGATGATCAGCAAGGACGTTCCACCAAAGTAAAAGGGCACGTTGTATTTCAAAATCAAGAACTCGGGCAACAGGCAAACAAAGGTGATGTAAACCGCACCGGCAAGCGTCAGGCGCACCAGAATTTTGTCGATATAGCGCGCAGTTTGATCACCGGGACGTATGCCAGGAACAAAAGCGCCGCTCTTTTTCAAGTTGTCAGCTGTTTCGCGGCTGTTGAACACCAGCGCGGTGTAAAAAAAGCAAAAGAACACAATGGCGCCAGCGTAAAGCATCACATAGATGGGCTGGCCTGGCGTAAGCGTTGCGGCAATGTCTTTGAGCCAACGCATGCTGTCACCGGTGGTGAACCAGCCCACCACGGTGGCCGGCAACAAAATGATGGACGAAGCAAAAATGGGAGGGATCACACCCGCCATGTTCAGCTTTAGCGGCAAGTGCGAAGACTGGCCGCCATAAACCTTGTTACCCACTTGGCGACGCGCATAGTTCACCAGTATTTTGCGTTGACCACGCTCGACGAAAACTACAAAGTAAGTCACCAGCGCAACGACGATCACAATGACCAGGGCGACCAGAATGCTCATGGCGCCTGTGCGTACCAGCTCCATCAGCCCGCCCATAGCGCTTGGCAAACCGGCTGCAATGCCGGCAAAAATCAGGATGGAAATACCGTTACCCAGACCCCGCTCAGTGATCTGCTCACCCAACCACATCAGGAACATGGTGCCCGCTGTCAGGCTGACTACCGCCGTCATGCGAAAGCCAAAGCCTGGTGCCAGCACCAGACCCGGCGAGCTTTCAAGCGCAACCGCAATACCCATAGACTGAAAAAGCGCCAAACCCAAGGTGCCGTAGCGCGTGAACTGCGTGATCTTGCGGCGGCCGGATTCGCCTTCTTTCTTGAGTTGCTCGAATGTGGGAACCACATAAGTGAGCAGCTGCATGATGATGGAGGCAGAGATGTAGGGCATGATGCCCAGTGCAAAGACCGTGAAGCGTTCCAGCGCGCCGCCCGAGAACATATTGAACAAATTCAAAATGCCACCCTGCTGGCCGCCGAACAGTGCTTGCAGCTGAGTAGGGTCAATGCCCGGCACAGGAATGTGCGCGCCCACGCGGTAAACGACCAGCGCGAGCAGCAAAAACACGAGCCGATTGCGCAGGTCACCGAACTTGCCGGTCTTTGCAATTTGGGCGGAGCTGGTGGCCACTGATCGTTATCCGTTTTGAGCTTGCTGTTGGGGACTCTGCGCGCAATTAAGCGACGGAACCGCCAGCCGCTTCAATCGCTGCTTTGGCACCGGCGGTAGCACCAATGCCATTGAGCTTGACCGCTTTGGTCAACACGCCGGTCTTGACAACCTTGATGGTCTTGGCCATCTGGCCAACCAGACCGGCAGTCTTGAGCGCCAGCACATCGACTTCAGCCAGGCCGAGCACTTCGAGCGAAGTCAAGGTCACTTCTGCATTGAACTGCAGTTGGTGCGACTTGAAACCGCGCTTGGGCAAGCGGCGCTGCAAAGGCATCTGACCGCCCTCGAAACCGACCTTGTGGTAGCCGCCCGAACGGGACTTTTGACCTTTGTGGCCACGACCGGCGGTTTTGCCGAGGCCGGAGCCGATGCCGCGACCGACACGGCGCTTGGCATGCTTGGCGCCATCGGCGGGCTTGATTGCGTTGAGTTCCATGATGAACCTGTCCTTACAGAATCTTGACCAGATAACTGATCTTGTTGATCATGCCGCGCACTGCGGGCGTGTCTTCGAGTTCGCTGGTGCTGTTAACGCCGCGCAAACCCAAACCACGCACCGTGGCACGGTGTGACTCTTTGGTTCCAATCGGGCTTTTAACCAACTGAACCTTGATTTTGTTTTCTGTCGTCATAACCATTCCGCCTTAGCCGAAGATGTCTTCGACTGTTTTGCCACGCTTGGCAGCGATGTCGCCAGCCGTGGTCGATTTGTTCAGGGCGTCCATCGTGGCGCGCACCATGTTGTAGGGATTGCTCGAACCATGGCTCTTGGCCACGATGTCGGTGATGCCCATGACTTCAAAGACAGCGCGCATCGGGCCGCCGGCGATGATGCCGGTACCTTTGGGAGCCGGTGCCATCATGACGTTGGCAGCACCGTGGTGACCGAACACGTTGTGATGGATGGTGCCGTTCTTGAGCGAGACCTTGGTCATGTTGCGCCTGGCCTCTTCCATGGCCTTTTGCACAGCTGCGGGCACTTCTTTCGACTTGCCCTTGCCCATGCCGACGCGGCCTTCGCCATCACCGACCACGGTCAGTGCTGCGAAACCCAGAATACGACCGCCCTTAACGACTTTGGTGACGCGGTTGACCGCGATCATCTTTTCCTTCAGACCATCGTCTGGAGCGTCGTTGTTTGATTTAGCTTGAAACTTAGCCATACTTAATTCCAGTCTTAGAACTGCAGGCCGGCTTCACGCGCAGCCTCGGCCAGCGCTTTAACGCGGCCGTGGTAAGCGAAGCCAGCGCGGTCAAACGCTACTTTTTCAACACCAGCTGCTTTTGCTTTTTCAGCAATGCGCTTGCCAATGGCTTGCGCAGCAGCAACGTTTCCGCCCTTGCCTGAAGCGCCGATTTCCTTGCGGACTTCGACTTCTGCCGTCGAGGCAGCGGCCAGGATCTTGGAGCCATCGCCGGAGATGACGCTGGCGTAAATATGCAAATTGGTGCGGTTCACCGTCAGACGCGCCACGCCTTGTGTCGCAATGCGGATGCGGGTCTGGCGTGAACGACGAAGGCGCTGCTCTTTTTTGGTCAACATGATGCAGCTCCTTATTTCTTCTTGGTTTCTTTGATCGTGATCTTCTCATCCGAATAACGGATGCCTTTGCCCTTGTAAGGCTCGGGTGGACGAATCGCACGAACTTCAGCAGCGATCTGGCCGACGCGCTGGCGGTCAGAACCCTTGATCACGACTTCCGTCGGGGTCGGGGTTTCGACTTTGATGCCAGCAGGCATGTCCAGAACCACAGGGTGGGAGTAGCCCACGGTCAGGTTCAGTTTGGCGCCTTGCGCCTGAGCCTTGAAACCCACGCCAACCAGGTTGAGCTTTTTCTCAAAGCCCTTGGTGACGCCGGTGACCATGTTGTTCACCAGCTGGCGCATGGTGCCGCTCATGGCGTTGGCTTCGCGGGAATCGTTGGCCGGCGCGAAGTTCAGCTTGCCGGCGTCATTGGTGATGGTCACCAACACGTTTTGCGCTTGTGCCAGGGTGCCGAGGGCGCCCTTGACATTGATGTGGTCTTCCTTGAAGACAACGTCAACGCCCGCAGGGACGATGACGGGCATTTTTGCTACACGAGACATTTTTATTACTCCTAATGTCCGTTAAGCCACGTAGCAAAGAACTTCGCCACCGATGCCGGTTGCGCGCGCTTTGCGGTCGGTCATGACGCCCTGGGGCGTGGTGACGATCGCCACACCCAGGCCGTTCATGACTTGAGGAATGGCACCGTGGCCTTTGTAAACACGAAGACCGGGGCGGCTGACGCGCTCGATGCGCTCAATCACGGGACGGCCTGCGTAATACTTCAGGGCGATTTCAAGCTGGGGCTTGCCGTCGTTGGCCTTGACCGAGAAGCCGTCGATGTAGCCCTCGTCTTTCAGGACCTGCGCGATAGCGACTTTGACTTTGGAAGACGGCACCTGCACAACGGCTTTTTCAACCATTTGTGCATTGCGGATGCGCGTCAACATGTCGGCGATAGGATCACTCATGCTCATTTGTGGTTCTCCTAGTGCTTACCAGCTTGCTTTAGTGATACCGGGGATATCACCTGCAAAAGCCAGTTCACGGATCTTGGCGCGAGCCAGTCCGAATTGACGGAACGTACCGCGCGGACGACCCGTGATCGAGCAGCGGTTGCGCTGGCGAGTCGGATTGGCATTGCGGGGCAACTTTTGAAGTTCAAGGCGGGCCAGCGCACGCTCGTCATCGGTGCGCTTGAAGTCGTTGGACGTTGCCTTGAGTTCTGCGTATTTTTTGGCGAACTTGGCCGCGAGTTTCTCGCGCTTGAGTTCACGTTGCAGTAGAGCTTGTTTTGCCATCTCTTGCGCCTTCAGTTCTTGAACGGAAAACGGAAAGCGGTGAGAAGTGCCTTGCACTCTTCATCGGTCTTGGCCGTCGTGGTAATGCTGATGTTGAGGCCGCGCAAGGCGTCGACCTTGTCGTACTCAATTTCAGGAAAAATGATCTGCTCTTTCACGCCGATGTTGTAGTTACCGCGGCCGTCAAAGGCCCGGCCGGAAATACCACGGAAGTCACGCACACGGGGCAGAGCCACGGTGACAAAACGGTCTAGGAATTCGTACATCTTGACGCCGCGCAGCGTGACCATGCAACCGATAGGCAAATCTTCGCGGATCTTAAAGCCCGCAATAGCTTTCTTGGCCTTGGTAACCACAGGCTTTTGGCCGGCGATCTTGGTCATGTCGCCCACGGCGTTATCCATGACTTTTTTGTCGGCAACCGCCTCGCTCACACCCATGTTGAGCGTGATCTTGGTGATGCGGGGAACCTGCATCGGCGATGTGTAGCCGAATTTTTCAACCAGGGCAGGTGCGATTTTTTCGCGGAATTGATCTTGCAAGCGTGGCATGTTTATGCAGCCTTAATTTCGTCGCCGCTGGACTTGAAGACGCGCACTTTTTTGCCGTCAGCCAACAACTTGATACCAACGCGATCCGCCTTGCCCGTGGCGGCATTGAAAATGGCCACGTTGGACTGGTGAATCGGCATGTTTTTCTCAACAATGCCACCGGTAATACCTTTGAGCGGGTTGGGCTTGGCGTGTTTTTTCACCATGTTGACCCCGTCCACCAGCAGGTAGCTTTCATCTTTGCGTTGCGCCACAGCGCCACGCTTGCCCTTGTCGCGACCTGCGATCACGATGACTTGGTCGCCTTTGCGAATCTTGTTCATGGCGTGTCCTTATAGAACTTCTGGGGCCAGGGACACGATCTTCATGAACTTTTCAGTGCGCAACTCGCGCGTCACTGGTCCGAAGATGCGGGTGCCGATGGGCTCCAGCTTGGCGTTGAGCAACACTGCTGCGTTGCCGTCGAATTTCACGAGCGAACCATCGCCACGGCGAATGCCCTTGGCGGTGCGAACAACCACGGCACTGTAAACCTCGCCTTTTTTGACGCGGCCACGTGGAGCGGCTTCTTTGATGCTCACCTTGATGACGTCACCAACGCTGGCATAGCGGCGCTTGGAGCCGCCCAGCACTTTGATGCACATCACGGATTTGGCACCCGTGTTGTCAGCAACATCGAGTTTGGATTGCGTTTGAATCATTTAAATTAGTCCCAACTTGCACCGGTTTCAAGCGGGCTCAAACTCAATTGAGCCCATCCGTCAGCCAGTCAGTCTTGGGCCCGTCGTCCACAATGCAAACCACTTGCATTGCTTCCGCTGGGCAGAAATCTACGCTTTTTTGAAGCGAAGCCCTCGATTATGAGCCCATTTTCAGGCTGCGTCAATGACTGGGCCGAAATTTTTTAAGCGCCGTGCTAAAAACGCAAAGGCGGAGCCGGCTTCAAAAAACCATGGACTGGCCTAGCGCCCGACTTATGTAGCATTTTCACAACAAGCGTGTACCCGAAAGTGAGGCCGGTGCACTTAGGCTGGCAGCGACTGGTATTGGCGACTGATTGCCAGAAAAGCTGCAAGACCCGGGTCTGTGCCCGTTTCCTCCTGCAAAACGCTAGCTACCTCGCCCGCCACGGATTCGGCCAGGCGGGCATCCAGAAAAAGCAGCCGCGATCGCCTGGCCAGCACATCCTCGACGGTGCGGGCGTATTCATGGCGTGCGGCAAACCGCACCATGGCCAGGGACAGGCCGGGGCACAGCCAGCGCTCTGCACCGGGCAGACTTTGCACGTAAGCGGCTTCGCTGCCGTAGCTGTGCAAGCCAGGGGCTTGGGTCAGGCTGTGCGCGCCGGCCTGCGCGCCGACCAATGGCAGGCTGGCCGTTGGCGTTGGCGTTGGCGTTGGCGATGGCGCGCCGGCGGGCAAACGGCCGGCTTGCTGGCAATGCGCCAGCACATCCGCTGCCATCGCCCGGTAAGTTGTCCATTTACCGCCCGTCACAGTGACCAGGCCGCTCTGGCTGACCAAAACCGTGTGCTCACGCGACAGGCCCTGCGTGCGGCCGTCGCCCGATTGCAGCGGCCGCACCAGCGGTCGCAGCCCGACCCACACACTGAGCACGTCAGCGGCCTGCGGGGCACGGCGCAGATAGCGCGCTGATTCGCGCAATATAAAGTCGACCTCTTCTTGAAAGGCTCGCGGTTCGCGGGCCAGGTCCTCGCGCGGCGTGTCGGTCGTGCCCAAAATAAGCTTGCCCAGCCAGGGCACGGCAAACAACACCCGCCCGTCTTGCGTTTTAGGCACCAGCAAGGCGTTATCGCCCGGCCAGAAGGACTGGTCCACCACCAGATGCACGCCCTGGCTGGGCGCCACCATGGGCGTGGCCGTCGAGCCGGCCGCCTGGGCGTCGAGTTGACGCAACTGGTCCACCCAGACACCCGCTGCATTGACGATGCAGCGCGCCCGTATCTCGAATGTGCGTCCGCTTTCCTGATCGCGCGCATGCAGTCCGGCCAGTTGCCCGCCCTCGTGTATCAAGCCTGTCACCGGGCAGTAGTTGTGCAAAAGCGCGCCCTTGAGCGCCGCGGTTCTGGCCAGCGCCAGCGCCAACCGCGCATCGTCAAATTGACCATCCCAGTATTTGACGCCGCCCTTAAGGCCTTTCGGCTGTGCGCCCGGTAACAAGTCAAGTGTTTGCGCACGGCTTAAAAACTCTGTACGCCCCAAGCCGGCAGCACCGGCCAGCAGGTCGTAGATCTTCAAGCCCAAGCCATAAAAAGGCGCTTCCCAAAATCGATAGGAAGGCATGACAAACGCCAGCGGCCGGGCGATGTGCGGCGCGTTTTTGAGCAGTACCGCCCGCTCATGCAGGGCTTCGCGCACCAGCGACAAATTTCCTTGGGCCAGGTAGCGCACACCGCCATGCACCAGTTTCGTGGCGCGTGAGGATGTGCCTTTGGCAAAGTCGTGAGACTCCAGCAAGACCACCGAGTGCCCCTGCGCAGCAGCCTCCAGTGCCACACCCAGACCGGTGGCGCCGCCACCGATCACAGCCAGGTCGTACGTGTGAGGTTCCGCCAAACGCGCCAGCAAATCAGCCCGACGGCAGGTCAGTGGCAGGGTAGGCGGCAAAGTGGGCGATTGCGCGAGGGTCATGCCCCTATTTTCCACGCGCGGGCAAGCGGGCCTGGCGCAGGTGAATTTCGCGCTAAGCTGAGGCTTTTTTGTAACCGCCATCGCCATGACTTACCTGCTCGCACTCGACCAAGGAACCTCCAGCTCGCGCAGCATCGTTTTTGATGTCCAGGGCCGCATCGTGGCCATGGCCCAGCAGGAGCTGCCGCAGATTTTCCCCAAGCCCGGGTGGGTAGAGCACGACCCGATGGTGATCTGGCGGGACCAACTGGCGACGGCCCGCCAGGCCCTGACCCAAGCCGGCCTGCAGGCGCGCGACATCCATGCCATCGGCATCACCAACCAGCGCGAGACCACGGTACTGTGGAACCGCCGCACCGGCCTACCGGTGCACCATGCCATCGTCTGGCAGGACCGGCGCGCAGAGAGTACGTGCGCCGCCCTGCGCGCTGACGGCCGGGCGGCTTTGATTCAGCAAAAAACCGGGCTGTTGATAGACGCCTATTTTTCAGGTAGCAAACTCAAATGGCTGCTCGACACGGTGCCCGGGGCCAGGCAGCAAGCCGAGCGCGGCGAACTGGCTTTTGGCACCATCGACAGTTGGCTCCTGTGGCAGCTCACGGGCGGCGCCGTTCACGCCACCGACGTGAGCAACGCCTCGCGCACCATGCTCTTTAACGTGCACAGCAACACCTGGGACGCCGAGCTGATGGCGCTGCTGGACATCCCCGCCAGTCTGATGCCCTCCGTGCTGCCATCGAGCGCGCAGTACGGACAGACCGTGCCCGAACTGCTGGGTTCAGCTGTGCCGATTGGCGGCGTGGCGGGTGACCAGCAAAGCGCGCTGTTCGGTCAGGCCTGCTTTACTGCCGGCATGGCGAAAAACACCTACGGCACCGGCTGCTTCATGCTGATGCATACGGGCAGCACATTCCAGACCTCGCACAACGGCCTGCTGACCACCAGTGCAGCGCAGACCAGCGCCCAGCCGCAGTTCGCCCTGGAAGGCAGCGTGTTTGTGGGCGGGGCGGTGGTGCAGTGGCTGCGCGACGGGCTGGGCGCCATCCGCAGCAGCAGCGAAGTCGAAGCCCTAGCGCAAAGCGTGGCTGATGCCGGCGGCGTGATGTTGGTGCCGGCCTTCACGGGCCTGGGCGCGCCTTACTGGCAGCCCGATGCCCGCGGCAGCATCACCGGCCTGACGCGCGGCAGCACGCTGGCCCACATCGCGCGCGCAGCGCTTGAAAGCATTGCTTACCAAAGCGCGGCGCTCTTGCTGGCCATGAGTCGCGATGCCGTGGCAGCCGGTGCGGCGCCTGTGACGGAATTACGGGTTGACGGCGGCGCCTGCGTCAATGATTTGCTGATGCAGTTCCAGGCCGATTTGTTGGGGATTGCGGTGGTGCGGCCGGCCGTGACCGAAACCACCGCCCTGGGCGCCGCCTATCTGGCTGGCCTTTCCAGCGGCCTGTATGCCGGCACCGCTGAGCTCTCTGCCATGTGGCGCGCCGAACGCAGTTTCATACCGTCCATGAGCCGGGACCAGGCCGGCAGTCTGATGGCCAAGTGGGAGCATGCTGTGCGCCAAACCGTACTGCCATGAACGTGTCGGCGACAATTTGAACCTGCCCCTGCGACACCAAAGGACACCATGAGCCAGCCCAGCCACGACATCAGCGCCCTGCAAATTGCCTTTATCGGCGGCGGCAACATGGCCAGCGCCATCATGGGCGGCCTGATCAAACGCGGCCTGGCCCCGGGGCAGATTCAGGTGGTCGAACCCTTTGCCGAACAGGCCGCCAAACTGCAGTCCCAATTCGGCGTGCGCGTGCTGGCCGGCGCACAAGCCAGCCTGGGCAGCGCCGCACTGGTGGTGTGGGCAGTCAAGCCCCAGGTGTTCAGTCAGGCCGCGGCCGAGGTGCGCACGCACACGCCGGCAGCGCTGCACCTGAGCGTGGCGGCCGGCATCCGCTCAGACAGCATTGCGCGCTGGCTGGGCAGCGAGCGCGTGGTGAGGGCCATGCCCAACACACCCGCACTGATCGGCCTGGGCATCACTGCGCTGCTGGCGCGGCCGGCCGTCACGGCAGCCGACCGATTGATCGTTGAAGCCGTGGTGCAAACCACGGGCGCGCACCTGTGGCTGGCGCAGGAAGAGCAACTTGACGCAGTCACGGCGCTGTCGGGCTCGGGGCCGGCCTATGTGTTTTATTTCATGGAGGCCATGGTCGAAGCCGGTGTCGAGATGGGGCTGGACGCGGCGCAGGCCCGGCAACTGGCGCTGGCCACCTTTGTCGGCGCCTCTGCGCTGGCGCAGGCTTCTGACGAGCCGCTGGCCACCTTGCGCGAGCGGGTTACCTCCAAGGGCGGCACCACCTACGCCGCCCTGTCTGCCATGCAGGCCAGCGGCGTTAAACCGCAGTTCAAGGCGGCCATGCAGGCAGCCCGGCAGCGCGCTGCCGAGCTGGGCGACGAGTTCGGCGCGGCCTGAAAGCGCTGCGATACAGTCCTATTGCGACTACCCTTGTCACCTGCTCTCAACTTTTCAAACCATAGCTCAGCGCCAGAAAAGCGGCGCATAAGACAAAGCCACGCCCACAAAAACCGTGAAGCCCAGCCAGTGATTCAAGCGAAAAGCCTTGAAACAGGGCTCGCGCTGGCGGTCGCGGATCAGCCAGCCGTGCCACAAGGCCTGCGCAGCGGCAGCCACCAGTGCAGCCCCATAAAAAGTATTGAAAGATTGCGGCCACAAGACCAGCGTCCAGATCGTCAGGTAGAGCGCGTAGCAGAGCATGATGGCTGCCACGTCAAACCGGCCCAGCGTGATCGCTGAGGTTTTGATGCCGATCTTCAGGTCGTCATCACGGTCGACCATAGCGTATTCAGTGTCGTAAGCCAGTACCCAAAACAGATTGCCCAGCAGCAGCACCCAGGCCAGCGCTGGCACCTGGCCTTGCACGGCCGCAAAAGCCATTGGAATACCAAAGCTGAAAGCCACGCCCAGCACCGCCTGCGGCATGGCAATGTAGCGTTTGGCGTAGGGATACAAGATGGCCACGGCCAGCGCGGCAAACGACCAAAATACCGCGGCGCGCTGGGTGGTCAGCACCAAAGCAAAGGCCGCTAGTGCCAGCGCTGCACCCAACAGCAGTGCCTCTTTGACGGACACAGCGCCGCGCGTGACAGGCCGGCCGGCGGTGCGTTTGACATGGCGGTCAAAGTCGCGGTCCGCCACGTCATTGACACAACAGCCGGCGCTGCGCATCAGGATGGTGCCCAAGGTGAACACCGTCAACAAATGCCAGCCCGGAAAACCGCCGGCGGCAATCCACAAAGCTGACAGCGTGGGCCACAGCAGCAGCAGCCAGCCGGCCGGCCGGTCCCAGCGGATCAACTGCAAGTACAGAGCGAGCTTGCCGGGTGGAGTTTCTACGGGCAGCGATGTAGACATGCGTCGTTGATGGGATAAAACCTGCAGGCCGGGCTCAGGACAAGCGCGCGACGCCCGGCAATTCGCAGGCATAAATTGCATTGCGCAGCGCGGCAATGGCTTCGTAGCGCGTGAAACTGCGGCGCCAGGCCAGCACCACGCGGCGCGTGGGCACATGGCCTTCAAAGGGCAGGTAGCGGATGAAAGAGGGTTCGTCTGACGGCGCGGCCTTGGCGCTCACCGCCTTGGCACCCTTGCGCGCTTTCGCCGGGCTGCCCAAAGCCGCCAGTTCGCCTTTGGGCACGCTCAGGCGCGGCACCAGCGTCACGCCCATACCGGCGGCCACCATGTGTTTGATGGTCTCCAGCGAGGAACCCTCAAAGCTTTTGCTGATGCCTTCGGTGCCGCTGGAAAAACGCGCAAATTCGGGGCAGACCTCCAGCACATGGTCGCGAAAGCAGTGGCCGTTGCCCAGCAAGAGCATGGTTTGCTGCTTGAGCTCTTCGGCCGTGATACTGCTGCGCGCGGCCAGCGGGTGATCGCTGGGTACGGCGGCTACAAAAGGCTCGTCATACAACGGCGCCATCGCCAGGTTGGTGTCGGGGAAAGGCTCGGCCAGAATCGCACAATCGATCTCGCCGGTACGCAGCTCTTCCAGCAGTTTGACGGTGAAGTTTTCCTGCAGCATCAAGGGCATTTGCGGGCTGAGTGTGATGTTCTGGCGCACCAGGTCGGGCAGCAGGTAGGGGCCGATGGTGTAGATGATGCCCAGGCGCAATGCGCCGGCCAGCGGGTCTTTGCCGCGCTTGGCGATCTCACGGATGCTGTCTGCCTGCTCCAGCACGCTTTGGGCCTGGCGCACGATCTCCAGCCCCAGCGGCGTCACGGTGATCTCGTTGGCATTGCGTTCGAACAGCTTGACCTGCAGCTCTTCCTCGAGCTTCTTGATCGCCACGCTCAGGGTCGGCTGCGACACATGACAAGCCTCGGCGCCGCGGCCAAAGTGCTTCTCGCGGGCCACGGCCACGATGTATTTGAGTTCGGTGAGGGTCATGTGCTGATTGTCCTGCTTTGTCGCTCAAGCTTTCAAGTAGTCGGCTTTGCCGCCCAGCCAGCGCAAAATGTGGCGCTGCGCCAGTGCGTTGTGCCGGTCCAGCATCAGCGGTGCGCTTTCTCGCGCCCAGGCCAACAGCTCGACATCGGTCGCCAGGTCGGCAAAGCGCAGCAAGGGCGCGCCCGACTGCCGCGCGCCTAAAAATTCACCCGGCCCGCGAATGTCGAGGTCGCGCCTGGCGATCTCGAAACCGTCTTGCGTCTCGGCCATGGCCTTGAGGCGCGCGCGCGCGGTCTCGCCCAGGCGCGGGCCGTCGCCCGTGGAATAAAGCAGCACGCAGGCCGAGGCCGCCGCGCCGCGACCGACGCGTCCGCGCAGCTGGTGCAACTGACTCAGGCCAAATCGTTCCGCATGCTCGATCACCATCAGCGAGGCATTGGGCACGTCCACGCCGACCTCGATCACCGTGGTGCTCACCAGCACACCCAGCGCGCCCGCGTTGAACTGCGCCATGACGGATTTTTTGTCGGCCGGCGGCATGCGCGAATGCAAGAGGCCAACCACCGTGCCCGGCAGCGCCGCTGTCAGCGCTTCGTGCGTTTCGGTGGCATTGGTCAAGTCCACCGCTTCGCTTTCTTCGATCAGCGGGCAAACCCAATAGACCTGCCGGCCTTCGGCCAGCTGGCTGCGGATGCGCTCGATCACCTCGTCGCGCCGGCTCTCACTGATTACCTTGGTCACCACAGGCGTGCGCCCGGGCGGCAACTCGTCGATGGTTGAGACATCCAGGTCGGCGTAGTAGCTCATGGCCAGCGTGCGCGGAATCGGCGTGGCCGTCATCATCAAGAGGTGCGGCTCCTGCCCGCCGGCCGTCATCTTGGAGCGCAAGGCCAGACGCTGCGCCACGCCAAAGCGGTGCTGCTCGTCGATGATCGCCAGCGCCAAGTTCTTGAAGCGCACCTTGTCCTGGATCACCGCGTGCGTGCCCACCACCAGAGCGGCCGCGCCGCTTTCGATCAGGGCCAACGCCTCGCGCCGTTCCTTGGCTTTCTGGCTGCCGGTCAGCCAGGCGGTCTGTATACCCAGGGGCTCCAGCCAGCCGATGAGTTTGCGGAAATGCTGCTCGGCCAGAATTTCGGTGGGCGCCATCAGCGCACATTGCCAGCCGGCGTCCATGCAGCGGGCTGCCGCCAGCGCCGCCACCACGGTCTTGCCCGAGCCCACATCGCCTTGCAGCAAGCGGTGCATGGGCAGGCTTTTTTGCAGGTCGGCATCAATCTCGTGGCTCACGCGTTCCTGAGCGGCAGTCAGCGCAAAGGGCAGGGCCTGGCGCAATTGCGCATGCAGCGAATGACCCGAAGGCCCCGCAGCGTGCAGCGCCGGCGCGCGCATGGCCGCACGGATGCGCCGCGCCTCCAGCTGCGAGAGCTGCTGCGCCAGCAGCTCCTCGGCTTTAAGCCGCTGCCAGCCCGGGTGGCTGCGGTCTTCCAGCGCGGCCAGCGCCACGTCGGGCGTGGGACAGTGCAAAAGCTGCAAGGCCTCCTGCAAGCCCAGCAACGCCCGCTGCCCCGACGGTAATGTGGTCAGTACGGCGGGCGCCAGCGTTTCTGTCAGGTCGGCGCGCGCCAGGCTGCTTTGCACGGCGCGGCGCAAATAGGTTTGCGGCAAGCCGGCCACCGTGGGGTACACCGGCGTCAGGCCGGCCGGCAACTCGCCGCCGGCCAGCTTGAAGCTGGGGTGCACCATTTCGCGCGCGATGAAGCCGCCGCGCAATTCGCCGCGCACACGCACGCGCGCGCCCACGGCAAGGGTTTTCTGGTGCGCCGGGTAAAAATTCAGAAAACGCAGCACGCAGCTGTCGCTGCCGTCTTCCACTTTCACGCGCAGTTGCCGGCGCGGCTTGAAAGTGACTTCGCAATGCGTCACCTCGGCTTCGATCTGCACCACGTCGCCATCGCGCGCATCGGCCAGCCGGGTGATGCGGGTTTCGTCCTCGTAGCGCAGCGGCAGGTGCAGTGCCAGGTCGATCGGGCGCGACAGGCCCAGTTTGTCGAGCAGTTTTTGCGCCTGCGATTTTTCCGCCGGCTTGGGCTTGGGGCCGGGGGGCGCTTGGGGCAGGTCGGCAGGCATGCGCTGATTGTGCCTTTGCGGGCGCGGCCGCCGCCGTGCCAAAATCGCGGCTCGCTTTCTTTTTCCCTCAACTTGGAACGGGCCCGTCCGGCCCTCAAGCGCATGACATTGCCACCCCCTCTTGAGACTCAGCGCGTTTTCACGCTGGCTGATTTTGACTTTCACCTGCCCCCCGAACTGATCGCCCAGCACCCGCCCGCTGGGCGCAGCGGCTCGCGCCTGCTGGACGGCCGGCAGGCCAAGCCCGCAGACCGCCACTTTGCCGAGCTGGCCGGCTTGCTCAAGCCCGGTGACCTGCTGGTGTTCAACGACACGCAGGTGGTCAAGGCCAGGTTGTATGGCCAGAAAACCAGCGGCGGTCGGCTTGAGCTGCTGATCGAGCGGGTGCTGGAGAGCGGCCAGGGCCTGGAAGTGGCCGCGCACATGAAGGTCAGCAAAAAGCCGCTGCCCGGCGCGGTGCTGCAGATGGACGGCGGCTTCACCGCCACGCTGATCGGGCGCTGGCCGAACGCCGACGGCCCGCTCTACCACTTTGCACTGAGCGCCGACCCGTACGCGCTGATGGCAGCGCACGGTCATGTGCCGCTGCCGCCTTACATCACGCATGCCGACTCGGCCGAGGACGAAGCGCGCTACCAGACTGTCTTTGCCAAACACCCCGGTGCGGTGGCCGCGCCGACGGCTGCGCTGCACTTTGATGAGGCCATGCTGGCGCGCCTGACGGCCCACGGCGTGGCGCAGGCCAGCGTCACGCTGCACGTGGGCGCCGGCACCTTTCAGCCGGTCAAAACCGAGATCGTGAGCGAGCATGTGATGCATTTCGAGCGCTTCGAGGTGCCGGCCGCCACCTTGCAGGCTGTTGCCGATTGCCGGGCGCGCGGCGGGCGCGTGGTGGCTGTGGGCACCACCACCGTGCGGGCGCTGGGGTCGCAGGCGCATTTTGGCGACGCTTGCCGCGACACCAACATCTTCATCACCCCGGGCTTCGAGTTTCGGGTGGTGGACTTGCTTTTGACGAATTTCCATTTACCCAAAAGCACCTTGATGATGCTGGTCAGCGCCTTCGCGGGCCATGCGCACATCATGGCGCTGTACGAACACGCGATTGCCGAACGCTATCGTTTTTTCAGCTACGGCGACGCGATGCTGCTGGCGCTGGCTCCCGCGCAGCAACACAGCTCAAGCTGAGCAACCGTGCGTGCCGGCCGATCCGTCTTTATGCATGCGCACCATAGAGGCCGGCACCTGCGATAAGACATTGGTATTTTTCCGCAAAAACCTGGTCTGAACCGCTGGCCGCGCCCGGCGTCAGGCTCAGGCGCCGGGTCTGGGCTGGTAGCGCACGCCGTCCAGCCCCTGGTAGTCCGCATCCTGCGTCCAGAAGCTGGCATCAAACTCACGCGCCATGGCGTACATCGCCGAGTCGGCCATGGCCAGTTTGTGGCGCGCGGCGATGTGGGCAGCGGCAACCGCGCGGGCGTCGGTCAAGTCGAGCACCCGGCCCAGTCGCATCACGTCCAGGCAGCGTTTCACCAGGTCGGCGGGCAGGCTGCGGCTGAGCACCCGCTGCACTTCAAACAGTGAAATGGTGGGCACCAGCAAATGGTTGCGGTCTTCGATAACGGGTTTGAACACGGGGCCGTTGGCACCGGCCCGGAAGAACTCGATCCAACCGGAAGAATCGACGACGTTCATTCAAAACTCCCGATCCGGCTCTTTCGGGGGTTCAATGTCGCCCAGGTCGTAGCCTTTGAGCATGCCGTAATAGGTGCTCATGGGCAGTTCGGGCTTGATCACCAACTCGTTGCCACGCAGTTCAAAATGGATGTGCGAGCCGGCCGTGATGCCCAGCCTGGCGCGCATGGCTGCGGGTAACGTGACCTGACCCTTGCTGGATACGATGGCTTCTACTTCAGCAATGCCTGACATACAAATCCTCCAAACTTTCAAAAAGTAAAGAAAATTATAAAGTAAAGAATTTGAGAGTGTAGGCCGCCTTGAAAAAGTAAAATCTGCCCATGCTGAAATTTGACCTGCTCCAATCCGATCCCGCCTCTGCCGACGGCAGCTACCTGGGCAGCCATGCCCGCCGGGGCCGCTTAACGCTCAACCACGGCGTGGTAGAGACGCCGATTTTCATGCCCGTGGGCACGTACGGCACCGTCAAAGGCGTGATGCCGCAGTCATTGCACGAGATGGGCGCGCAAATCATTTTGGGCAACACCTTTCATTTGTGGATGCGCCCGGGCCTGGACGTGATGCAGCAGTTCGGCGGCCTGCACCGCTTTGAAAGCTGGAGTAAACCCATACTCACCGACAGCGGTGGCTTTCAGGTCTGGTCGCTGGGCGAGATGCGCAAGATTTCTGAAGAAGGCGTGAAGTTCGCCTCGCCGGTCAATGGTGACAAATTGTTTTTGACGCCCGAGATCTCAATGCAGATCCAGACCACTCTCAACAGTGACATCGTCATGCAGTTCGACGAATGCACGCCCTACGACACCAAGGGCCACATCACCACCGAAAGCGAAGCGCGCCTGTCGATGGCGTTGAGCCTGCGCTGGGCCAGTCGCTGCGTCAGCGAATTCGGCCGGCTCGAGAACCCGAACGCGCTGTTTGGTATCGTGCAGGGCGGCATGTTTGAGAACCTGCGGCAGGAGTCGCTGGATGCGCTGGTCGAACTCGATCTGCCCGGCTACGCGATTGGCGGCGTCAGCGTCGGCGAGCCCAAGGAAGAAATGCAGCGCATCATGGCGCACACGCCGCACCGCCTGCCGGCCGACAAGCCGCGCTACCTGATGGGCGTGGGCACGCCGGAAGACCTGGTCGAGGGCGTGGGCGCCGGGGTGGACATGTTTGACTGCGTGATGCCGACGCGCAATGCACGCAACGGCCACATGTTCACGCGCTTTGGCGATTTGAAAATCCGCAACGCCCGTTACAAAGCAGACGAACAGCCGGTGGATGCCACCTGCAGCTGCTATACCTGCCGGAATTTTTCACGCGCTTACCTGCACCACCTGGACCGCTGCGGCGAGATGCTGGGCCCCATGCTCAACAGCATCCACAACCTGCACTATTACTTGAATCTGATGAGCGAAGTGCGCAGCGCGCTGGATGCAGGTAACTTCGGTGACTTCGTGCTGCAGTTTCATCTGGACCGGCAGCGCGGCATTTGACGAAAAAAAGCCCCGGCAAGCGGGGCTTTTTGCGAGCTTTCCAGCCAACGCTTAGCTGGCCACCGGCGCCGTCCCCGTGGCGGGGGTCATGTCCCGGCTGAGCGACTTGCGGTAACGATTGAGCTCTTGCACGGTTTTGAAACTCTGCTCCATCAGCAAGCTCATATTGTGCAAAATTCGTTCGACAACTTTGCTTTCCCAGACGGCGTCAAATTTGATCTGAGTGTCCAGCCAATGCTCCAGCCACAGCGGGTCGGGCAGGCGCGATTGGACGGTATCCCTGGGGAACAAAGCCTTGTTCACATGCAGATTGGTCGGGTGCAAGGCTTGAGCGGTGCGGCGGGCGCTGGCCATTAAGACGCCTACCTTGCTAAAGGCCGCCAGAGCCTCATCACCGAATTTTTGGATCGCGCGCTTCATGTAGCGCAGGTAGGCACCGCCGTGGCGCGCTTCGTCCTGGCTGAGCTGGGTGTAGATTTGCTTGATGACAGGCTCGCTGTGCCATTCGCTGGCGCGGCGGTACCAATGGTTCAGCCGGATCTCGCCGCAAAAGTGCAGCATCAGGGTTTCCAGCGCGGGTGCGGGCTCGAACTCAAAGCGCACCTCATGCAACTCGGCCTCGGTCGGCACCAAGTCGGGCCTGAAGCGGCGCAGGTATTCCATCAGCACCAGCGAGTGTTTTTGCTCTTCAAAAAACCAGATCGACATGAAGGCCGAAAAATCGCTGTCGTCGCGGTTATCGCGCAAAAACATCTCGGTGGCCGGCAAGGCTGCCCACTCGGTGATGGCATTCATCTTGATGGTTTGCGCCTGCTCTTCGGTCAGCTTGGACGCGTCAAAACTGGCCCAGGGGATGTCCTTGTCCATGTCCCAGCGAACCGCTTCCAGTTGTTTAAACAATTCCGGGTAAAGCATCTGATTTCCTCATGCAGCGGGTGAATGCTTACTCATTTTAGGCTTCGGGGTAGGCTGTTGTTGCCAAGCCGGGGCATGCCCGTTCGTGCTTGACGGCCTTTAGAAGCCTGCATCGCCATGCATCCTACCAAACCGCCTTATAGTGAGCAAAATGTGTTTTTAATGCTGCGCTGCGGCTTCAACCAGAGTGCCACTATGCTGCCCCTGACCATTGTTATCCGCCGTCTCTGTATCTTCCCAATTTTGTCTGCCGCCCTGCTTGCGCTGAATTTGGCGGGCTCGGCCCGCGCGCAAAGTGCCCCGACCCCGGCCTGCCCGGCCATGCTGCAGCACACTTTTTTGCGCCTGCAAGATGAAAAGCCCCAGGAACTCTGCCAGTACGCGGGCAAGGTGCTGCTGGTGGTCAACACGGCCAGTTTTTGCGGTTTCACTTCTCAGTACGAAGGCTTGGAGGCCTTGTCAACCAAATACAAAGATCGCGGCCTGGTCGTTTTGGGCTTCCCTTCGAACGATTTTTCCCAGGAAAAAGGCAACAACAAGGAAATCGCCGACTTTTGCGAGAACACCTTCAATGTGAAGTTTCCCATGTTCGTCAAGTCCAGAGTCTCCGGCAGCGGCGCCAACCCGCTGTTCAAGCAATTGGCCGCGGCCAGCAGCACCCCGGCCCGCTGGAATTTCTACAAGTACATCGTCAGCCGCGATGGCAACAAGGTCAGCGGTTTCAACTCCACCGTAGACCCCAAGGACCCGCGCTTCATCAAAGCCCTGGAAAGCATGCTCGCAGCGAAATAAACTCATCAGTCATAATCTTACTGAGTGGTTCGCCACCCACGTCGCTCACGCCCGCCAGGCGCCCACCTGCCATCGCCATTTTTCACACAGCCACAGAGCCGGACAGACATGACGCACTCCAGTCATCCCGCCCCTAGCGCCAACAGGCTGCGGATCGCCATCGTCGGCTCCGGCATTTCCGGTTTGGCGGCAGCGCACCGGCTGGCCGGAGAAGCCGAAGTCACCTTGTTTGAGGCCGGCGACTACTTTGGCGGGCATACCCACACAGTGGATGTCAGCTTGCCCGGCGCTGCCGGCACGGTGACACACGGCGTAGACACCGGTTTTTTGGTTTTCAACGAGCGCACCTACCCGAACCTGATTAAGTTGTTCAAGGAGCTCGGTGTGGCCACCGCCAAGTCGGAGATGTCGTTTTCCGTCAAAGTACCGGCGACCGGCAGCAAATCGGGAATGGAGTGGAGCGGCTCCAGCCTGAACAGCGTGTTTGCGCAGCGCGGCAACTTGCTGAACTGGCGCTTTTGGCGCATGTTGATCGACATCCTGCGCTTTAACCGCCGCACCTCGGCGCTGGCCAAATCCGGCGCAGAAGCGGCCATGCTGCAACCCTTGTCTGAATTTTTGTTGCAGGAAAAGTTTTCTGACGAGTTCCGCGACTGGTATTTTTTGCCCATGATGGGCTGCATCTGGTCTTGCCCGACCGATCAGATGCTGCAGTTTCCAGTGGCCACCATGATCCGCTTTTGCCACAACCATGGCCTGATCCAGGTGGCCAATCGGCCGCAGTGGTGGACCGTGACCGGTGGCGCGCGCCACTATGTCGACAAAATCATTGCTGGCATCACAGACAAGCGACTGGCCACACCCGTGCAAACCATCGAGCGACATGCAGGCGGCGTTCGCATCACCAGCGGCGAAGGCGCTGCATGCAGGACGGAAGAATTCGACAAAGTGATTGTGGCCACCCACAGCGACCAGGCGCTGGCCCTGCTGGCGCAGCCCAGCGCGGCCGAACAGGCGCTGCTGGGTGCAGTGGCTTACCAAGCCAACCGCGCCGTGCTGCACACCGACACCTCGGTGCTGCCAACGCGCCCCCTGGCCTGGGCCGCCTGGAACTACGAACGCGCAAGCGACCGACATCGCGAGTCCTCGCAGGTCTGTCTGCATTACCTGCTGAATTTGCTGCAACCGTTGCCCTTTCAACAACCGGTGGTGGTTTCCTTGAACCCGGTCACACCCATTGCGCCCGGCAAAATACTGGGCAGCTTTGATTACGCTCACCCCGTGTTTGACGGCGCCGCCATACGCGCCCAAAAAGACCTGCCCGCCTTGCAAGGCAAGCAGCACACTTATTTTTGCGGTGCCTGGACGGGCTACGGATTTCATGAAGACGGTCTGAAGTCCGGCCTGCTGGTGGCTGAACTCATTGTGGACCTCCATGAACCCGCTTTTGTGGCGCCACCACCTTTACGGGCCAACACCGAATGGCGCAAGGCATGAACGCGCCAAGCCCGCCAGTCGCTTCAGTCCAGGCCCTGATCGGCTTTGGCGAAGTGCGGCACACGCGGCTCAAACCTGCGCACCACGCTTTCAGTTACCCGACTTATTTTTTAATGCTGCCGCTGCGCACCATGCAAAAAGGCGGCAGCTCTGCGCTGGCACGCAACTGCCGCGGGCTCTTGAGCTTTCATGACAGCGACCACGGTGTAGGCGGCAACGATTGCCTGGCCTGGCTCGACGCGCTCTTGCTGGCCCAAGGCATTGCCGATGCGCAAGGCGAAGTCTGGCTGCACACCTACCCGCGCGTGCTGGGTTACACCTTCAAGCCCGTGAGTTTTTGGTACTGCCACCGCGCAGACGGCACGCTGCGGGCCATCGTGGTTGAGGTGAACAACACCTTTGGTGAGCGTCACTGCTACTTGCTCGACGCGCCACGTTACGGCCACGAACTGCGCGCTGACAAGGTGTTCCACGTCTCGCCCTTTTGCCGTATCGAGGGCAGTTACCGCTTTCGTTTCATGCGCGCCCGGCGGGACAACATTGAAAAAACCGTGGCCCGCATCGACCATGACGACGCCACTGGACCCCTGCTGCAAACCAGCGTGGCGGGCACACTGCAACCCATCAACGCGGCCAGTCTGCGCAAAGCCTTCTGGGGCTATCCGGCCATGACCTTCGGTGTACTGGCCCGCATCCATTGGCAAGCCTTCAAGCTCTGGCGAAAGCACGTGCCTTTCATCTCCAAACCCCAGCCCCCCACTCTCTTTGTGACCCGATGAACTCAACGCCCTCATCCGCCGACACCAACAACTGCGCCGAGTCAACCGGGCCCATCGGCAAGTCGCAGCCGCTGCCCGCCGACGCTCCGGCCGCTGCGCGCAGCGCCATGAAACTGCTGTCCCGCCTGAAGCATGGCACGCTCACGCTGCAACTGCCAGGCGGTGGCGTACAGCGCTTTGGCTCGGGCGGTGCACCCATGGCCAGCTTGTACCTGCACAACTGGAAGGTTTGCGGTGCCGCCCTGCGCTCTGGCGATATCGGCTTTGCCGAAAGTTACATTGCAGGTGACTGGAGCACGCCGCATTTGACCGATCTGCTGCGCCTGTTGATCCTCAACCGCAAAGAAGTCGAAGACGTGATCTACGGCACCTGGCTGGGCCGACTGGCCTACCGGCTCAAGCACTTGCTCAATCGCAACACCAAAGCCAACAGCCAGAAAAACATACACGCCCACTATGACCTGGGCAACGCCTTCTACGAGCTCTGGCTGGACGGCACCATGAACTACTCGTCGGCGATTTTTGAGACGCCAGAGACCTCGATGAAGGACGCGCAAAACGCCAAAGTACGGCGCGCGCTGCGCATGGTGCAGGTCCAGCCCGGCGATCGCGTGCTGGAGATCGGCTGCGGCTGGGGCGCCCTGGCTGAAATGGCCACCACAGAGTTCGGCGCCTCGCTGGTCGGCGTGACGCTGAGCACCGAGCAATTGCAATGGGCCCAGGCCCGCTTGACACGCCTCGGTGTTCCTGCGGCCGCGGACCAGCCACAAGCCAAGGTAACGCACGATTTGCGCTTACAGGACTACCGCGACATCGGCGTGAACAACCCGGCTGATCAGTCTTTTGACGCCATCTGCTCGATCGAAATGATAGAAGCCGTTGGCCGCGAATACTGGCCGACTTATTTCAACACCATTGCGCGCTTGCTCAAGCCGGGCGGCCACGCCTGTATTCAGAGCATCGTGATTGACGACCATCTTTACGAGCGCTACATCGACTCAACCGACTTCATACAGCAGTACATATTCCCCGGTGGTTGCCTGCCTTCGCCCATGGTTTTCCGGGCCCATGCCCGCGCCGCCGGTCTGGAAGTGGTTGATGAACTGGCTTTCGGCCAGGATTACGCGCACACGCTGCGGCTGTGGCGAGACGCCTTCCTGGCCCAAGCCCCGCAAGTGCTCAAGCTCGGCTTTGACACTCGCTTCATGCGCATCTGGGAGTTTTATCTCGCTTACTGCGAAGCAGCTTTTGCCGAAGGCAGCACGGATGTTGTGCAATTCACCTTGCGCAAGCCAGCCTGACCATGCGGGGGCGCCACAAATTGATGGCAACGCTCAGCGCAATAGCGCTGACGATGGGCTGGCCCGCCCACATGGTGGCCAGCTCGTTGGCAGACCCGCCGTCCCTTCTTGCCGTCAAAGCACCGCCGGCTGAGCTACAGGACCTGCTGCCGCACGCCAGGCTGATTGGCCAGACCCGTTTGAGCGTCTGGGGCTTCAAAATTTACGATGCACGCCTGTGGAGCCCGCCCGGCTTGAACGCACGCAACTTTGCCAGCCAGCCCTTGGCGCTGGAGTTGACCTACTTGCGTGACTTCAAGGCTACCGACATCGTTGATCGCTCACTCAAGGAAATGCGCCGCAGCGCCGACTTGTCGGCTGCGCAGGCGCAGCAGTGGACGGCTGAGATGCTGCGGGTGTTTCCCGATGTGAAGGCTGGCGATCGTGTGTTGTGCCTGCACCGACCTGGCATCAACGCCAGTTTTTGGCTCAATGGCCGGTCTATTGGCGAGATTGCTGACGCTGAATTTGCGCGCTTGTTTTTGGGCATCTGGCTGTCACCACAGACGTCCGAGCCGGCCATGCGCCTGGCTTTGCTGGGGAGCGCCGCGCGTGAGCCTTGATGAAAACCAGCCCACTCAGGCGGCAGCACTGCACAGCAGCGCTTACGGTACGCGCAACGGTCTGACCTATGGCTTGATGGGCTTTCCACTGGCTTTTGCAGCCTTGCCGCTTTACGTGATTTTGCCCAACCACTACGCCCGCAGTTTTGGCGTACCGCTGGCCACACTGGGCGCGGTGCTGCTGGGTGCGCGGCTGTTTGACGCCTTCATCGACCCCGCGATCGGCAAACTGGTGGACCGGCTATTTGCACGCTCGGCCAGCGCTGTTTTGGCTTTTGCTGCGGTCGCCGCGTTGGTGTTGGCCCTAGGCTTTGTATTGCTTTTTTTCCCGCCTGCACTGTCGCAGGCTGGACTGGTTGCCTGGGCCAGCGTCATGTTGATGATCACCTATGCCGGCTACAGTGCTCTGACGGTGGCGCACCAGGCTTGGGGCGCTTTGCTGGGAGGCAGCGAAACGCAGCAAAGCCGCATCGTCGCCTGGCGTGAAGGGCTGGGACTGCTGGGCGTGGTCACCGCCTCGGTGTTACCTGCCTTGGTCGGTTTGCCATCAACAGCGGCCGTGTTTTGCGCCGCGCTGGCGCTGGCCTGGTTGGGCTGGCAACGCGCTTTTCGACCCACGGCCGGGCCGGCAAATAGGGACGCGCTGGCGCTCACCGCCGGCGGCCGCACCCCGGCGCCTGCTACCGGCTCGGTTTGGCTGCCATGGCAGCAAGCACAATTTCGACGGCTGATGACTGTGTTCATCTTCAATGGCATTGCCAGCGCCGTGCCGGCCACACTGGTGTTGTTTTTCATTCAAGACCTGCTGCAAGCACCACCGGCTTTAGAGCCGCTTTTTTTAGGCAGCTATTTTTTATGTGCTGCAATGGCCATACCGCTGTGGCTGGGTGCTGTCAAACGGTTTGGTCTGGCGCGCAGCTGGCTGGCGGGCATGGCGCTGTCGATCGCTGTCTTTATCTGGGCCAGTCAACTGGGTGCTGGTGATGTGGCGGCCTTTGCGCTGGTCTGCGCCTTGTCGGGTGCGGCACTGGGCGCTGACCTGGCGCTGCCCGGTGCGCTGCTGGCCGGCGTGATTCATGCCGGCCAGGCCCGCCACCCTGCGCTGGCGGCCGGTGGCTACTTTGGTTGGTGGAACTTTGCCACCAAGCTCAATCTGGCGCTGGCCGCCGGGCTGGCCCTGCCCTTGTTAAGCCTGTTTGGCTACGCTCCGGGTGTGCGTGATGCCGGCGCGCTCAACGCGCTGGCGATTGCTTATTGTTTGCTGCCTTGCCTGCTCAAAATGCTGGCTGCAGTTTGCTTGTATGTTCTGGTTATACGACCCGGTCGAAAAGAAAGTAGCCCATGAAAACACTGAACAAACGTTCCTTATTTGGCAGCTTGGTGCTGGCCGCCGTGCTGGGCCTGAGCGCTTGCGCAGGTCCGCAGGTGGCTGACTATGCGGCTGAAAAGCCAGTGCTGGACCTGCGCCAGTACTTCAACGGCACCATTGACGCGTACGGACTTTTCACAGACCGCTCAGGCCGTGTTGTTAAACGCTTTACCGTGGTCATGACATGCAGCTGGCAAGGCCCGCCCGGCCAAGAAGTCGGCGTGCTTGACGAAGAGTTCAGCTATTCCGACGGCAGCCGTCAGCGCCGCATATGGACGCTCACCCGCCAGCCGGACGGCCGCTACAGCGGCACAGCCGCTGACGTGGTGGGTCAGGCCACCGGCGAAGAAAAGGGCAATGCATTTCGTTGGGGCTACACACTGCAACTGCCGGTTGATGGCCGGGTCTTTGAAGTGCAGTTTGACGACTGGATGTATCTGATGAACGACAAGGTGATGATCAACAAAGCCGTCATGAGCAAGTTCGGCTTTCAACTGGGCGAGGTGACCTTGTCCTTCGTCAAACGCTAACGCCATGAGTCTGAACACCCCACTGTCTCAATGGCAAGGCAAAGTTGCCTGGCTGATTGGCGCCTCCAGCGGTATTGGCGAGGCGACTGCCCACGCCTTGCATGCGGCGGGCGCACGGGTTTATGTATCGGCACGCAATGAAACAGCCTTAACGCGTTTTGTCCAGACGCACCCCGGCGCTGTTGCGCTGCCACTGGATGTCACAGACCCAGCAGCTGTCAGTGCCGCTGCGCACAAGGTGTTGCAGGCCGGTGACCTGGATCTGGTCATGTACTGCGCAGGCCATTACAAAGCTCAGCGCGCGGATCAATTTGACCTTGCGCAGATGCTCAGGCACCAGGAGGTCAACTACCTGGGCGCGCTTTACATGCTGGACGCTGTGTTGCCGCAGCTGCTGGAACGCCGCTCCGGTCACATTTGCCTGGTTGGTAGTGTGGCAGGCTACCGCGGCTTGCCCAAAAGCCTGGCTTACGGGCCGACCAAAGCTGCATTGATCAACCTGGCTGAAACGCTTTACCTAGACTTGCTGCCCAGCGGCATCGGCGTGAGCCTGGTCAACCCTGGCTTTGTGGAAACACCGCTGACTGAGCAAAACGATTTCAAGATGCCCGCCTTGATCAACTCCAGTCAGGCGGCGGCAGAAATACTTGCCGGCTGGCGCAAAGGCGAGTTTGAAATACATTTTCCCAAGCGTTTCACCCTCGGGGTGAAATTCTTGCGCTGGCTGCCTTACAGCGCTTTTTATGCGCTGATACGCCGCTTTGTCAAAAACCCGCATGCCGCGACGGCCTCAGAGCGCCCAAAACCATGAGCAGCCATTTCGCCACGCCTGAGCCCAGCTCCTTGCACGCAGATATGTCGCCAGAGCGTCAGGCTGTGGCCCGAATTGCCCATTTTTTTGAAGCGCTGCAGCCCGCTGATGTCGCCCGGATGGGCGATTTCTATACGGCTCAAGCCTACTTCAAAGACCCATTCAACGAAGTCCGCGGCTTGACCGGGGTGCAAGGCATTTTCAGCCACATGTTTGTGGCCCTCGACAAGCCGCATTTTGTCGTAACGAAGCAGTTGGTGGACGGCGATCAGTGCTTTTTGACTTGGAATTTTGTATTCCGCTTCAAGCGTTTTAGCCCCGATGTCTGGCAGACCGTGCGCGGCGGCTCGCACCTGGAACTCAGCCCCGAGGGGCTGATCGCATTTCATCGGGACTACTGGGACACGGCCGAGGAGCTTTATGAAAAGCTACCTGCCGTCGGCAGCTTGATGCGCTGGCTCAAGCGCCAGGCCAATACCTGAATTCAGGTGAACCCAGCGGCTTTGCGAATCAGCCCGGCTGGGTCTCGATGAAGCTGCTGCGCTGAGTCAGCTTTTCTTGCAGGCGCGCCAGATTAGGGTGCTGCGAACGCCAGTCAATCTGTGCAAACCGGAAGTCCAGGTAAGACAGCGCGCAACCTACGGCCACGTCAGACAAGCTGAAATGAACGCCACTGCAAAAAAGCTTGTCGCCCAGGCCGACACTCATGGCTTTGAGTGAGGTGTGAATTTTCCCCGTCTGGCGGTCTATCCAGGCTTGACTGCGTTGCCCCTCAGCGCGGCCGGCCCAGCTGGCCTCCAGACGCGCCAGGATGGCGGCATCCAGCACACCGTCAGCCAAGGCCTCCCAGGTTTTGACTTCAGCACGCTCGCGACCTTGGGCCGGAATCAGTTTGCCGACAGGCGACAAGGTGTCCAGGTACTCCACGATGACGCGAGAATCAAATACCGCTTCGCCACCCTCCATGACCAGACAAGGAACCTTGCCCAGGGGGTTGGCATCGGGTATGGTGGTATCAGCCGCCCAGACGTTTTCCTCAACAAAGTGGTAGTCCAGCTTTTTCTCCAGCATGACGATGCGTACTTTGCGCACGTAGGGGCTGGTGATTGATCCGATAAGTTTCATAGATTGTTTTGAAGATTTAGCTTGGAGGACGTTTTTAGCTATTCTATCGATTAAGCTGAATCGGCTCAGCCCGGGGCAAACATAAGCGTCAACCTACAATTGGTGCATGAGCTTTTCCACCATCAATGCCCTGTCGCCGTTGGACGGTCGCTACGCCGCCCGGCTTGATGCCCTGCGCCCGCTCATGTCCGAGCAAGGTTATATGCACCGGCGGGTGCAGGTCGAAGTGGCCTGGTTTGTCGCCCTGTCGGACGCCGGTTTTGCCGAATTCAAGCCACTGAGCACAGGCGCACGCTCTTATCTGAGCTCGCTGGTGACCAATTTTTCGGAATCTGACGCGCTGGCCATCAAGGCCATAGAAAAGGTCACCAATCATGACGTCAAGGCCGTCGAGTATTGGCTCAAGTCCAAATTCGAGGCCCGAACGGAGCTGCTGGCGGCTGCCGAGTTCGTCCACTTTGCCTGTACCAGTGAGGACATCAACAACACCAGCCATGCCCTGCAACTTAAAAGCAGCCGCGAACAAGTGCTGCTGCCGGCCATTGACAAACTGATCTCACAGTTGCGCGACATGGCGCACCAGTTTGCCGACGCGCCCATGCTCAGCCGCACGCATGGCCAGACCGCCAGCCCGACCACCGTCGGCAAGGAAATTGCCAACGTGGTGGTGCGTCTGGTGCAAGCGCGCGAAAAAATCGCCGCGGTCAACATCATGGCCAAAATGAACGGTGCGGTGGGCAACTACAACGCACACCTGTCAGCCTGGCCGGACTTTGACTGGGAGGGCTTTAGCCGCCGGGTGGTTGAAAGCCCGGAGCCTGACGCCCAAGGCCACACTGGCGCATGGGGCTTGGGTCTGACTTTTCAGCCCTACAGCATTCAGATCGAGCCGCATGACTACATGGCCGAGTTGTTCGACGCCGTGGCTCGTTGCAACACCATTCTGATCGACTTTGCCCGCGACATCTGGGGCTACGTCAGCGTTGGCTATTTCAAGCAGCGACTCAAAGACGGTGAGATCGGCTCCTCCACCATGCCGCACAAGGTCAATCCGATCGACTTTGAAAATGCCGAAGGCAACCTGGGCCTGGCCAATGCATTGCTGAGTCACTTGAGTGAAAAGCTGCCCATCAGCCGCTGGCAGCGAGACTTGACCGACTCGACCGTGCTGCGCAACATGGGTGTAGCCTTGGGTTATGCCGTGCTGGCCTACCACTCCTTCGGTGTCGGGCTGGGCAAGTTAGAGCTCAACCGCGAAGCGCTCAATGAAGACCTCAACGCCTCCTGGGAGGTTCTGGCTGAGCCGATTCAAACCGTTATGCGCCGCTACGGGGTGCAAGGCGCTTATGAAAAACTCAAAGAAGTCACCCGCGGGAAAACTGTCACCGCCCAAGCCTTGCACGGCTTGATCGCGTCGCTGGACATACCGGCCGCCGAAAAGCAGCGTCTGCTGGCCATGACCCCTGGCAGCTACGTCGGCTTGGCCGCAGCGCTGGCACGGCGCGTCTAACTCTCCATCGGCACGCAGGGCTGCAGGGTGGGTGCAGGCACGAACGCCGCCTCAAGCGGAGCCATTGGTCGGGCTTGAATCTAAGGGCTTTTTTTCCAAGGCCCGGTCGGCATAACGGCCAAAGCGCCATGAATTACCTTCCAGTGTGATACGCCGCCAACTGGCGCGTTTTTCACCCGGCGACATGGCCGGCCAGTGCTGCACCTCGTCAAAACTTCGGCCGCAGCCTTTGCAAAGGGCATCGCCCTGGCTGGTCGAACAAATCGCAATGCAGGGCGTGTCCGCGGTGGTGTCGTACCAGACCCGCCAGGCGGCCATGGCCTTGGCCGGAAAGCTGGCCTCGTCAGCCTCTTCCTCATGGTAGAAAACCAGCAGGGCATAGACCTCGGCCAGCGCGCGCAATTCAGGCCCCAGGGTGATGCCGTCCGGCGACGGTGTGCGCTCACGCCAGTAGTTGATGGCCGCTTCGATGTCAGTGATGTGGATGCCGGGCATGAAATCGCAAAAAAATAAAAATTGGCGCCGGGGATGGCGCCTCCAAAAACCCTTGACCGCTTAAGGTTTTTAACCCTTGGGGTTTAATGTTTGCACGAAGGGGAGTAACTCCCACCTTTTGCTGCATCAGAAATTACAACACACCCACAGCAAAAGTTTATCGACAAGTCGTCATTACGAAGTTTTGAACTTCCGGCTTGTCGGACATGCAGCGACACTGCATGTCGAGCCAGACCTTCGATTCAAACCTGTACAGGTTAGATCGAGGCGTTCGCAGCTCTGCTTTGCTGCATCCCACCTTGCCTGCACAGTTTCATTTGATATGGAAATTCTCCTGCGAATTTTCTTTTTCTGACTCGAATGCTGGAGTGTGTAAATGGAACTTTTCTCAACGCCGTGGTGGTCCGCCCTTTTGGCCATTATCTTGATTGACCTCGTCCTGGCCGGCGATAACGCCATCGTGATTGCCCTTGCTGCGCGCAATTT
>JAIPDA010000133.1 GCA_021737905.1 Rhodoferax sp. | reverse complement strand
TCTTGCCCAACACCGCCGTGCGGCACGGCCAGGTCATGACCTTCGGTGATGTGCGTCTGCGCCTGCATCACCACGGCACAGCGCACACGCCCGCTGATTTGTGTGTGGAGGTGGTACAGGACAAAGTCACGTCGGTCGGCGACATCGCCATGGCCAATCGCATTGCCAACATGGAAGAAGGCTCTTACCCCGGTACTTTCAAATACTACCAAGCCCTGGCGGCGGCAACCGGCGAGCAGCTCTGGGTGCCAGGCCACGGCGAGCCCGCCAAAGACTTGCTCAAGACTTATGGTGACTTCATGGCCGGCATCTGGGAGCCCTGCCTGCAAGCCGTGAAAGACGGCCAGAGCGAAGCCGATGCCAAAGCCATGGTGCTGCAAGACCCGCGCGTCGTGAGCCGGGCCAAAACCATGCAGGGATTTGCCAACAACATCGGCAAGTACATCAGCCTGGCTTATCTCGAGGCAGAAAAAGAGGCTTTTTAAAGCTGCACGCTCAGCTGAGCTTTGCAGCGCTCCAAAAGGCACTCTGGCCGTAGTGGTGCTTGAGAAAATCAATCCACAAACGCACCCGCAGCGGCAAGTGTTTGCGCTGCGGGAACACCGCATAAATGCCGTTGGGCGGTGCGGCAAAGTCTTGAAGCACCTCGACCAGCCGCCCGGCGGCAATCTCGGCTTCCACCTCCCAGGTGCTGCGCCAGGCAATGCCGTAGCCGGCCAGGCACCAGTCATGCAAGACCTGCCCGTCAGAGCAGTCCAGCGGACCGCCGGCTTTGAGGTGTTGTACCTCGGTCTTGCCGCCCGGGTCTTTGAAAGCCCAGCCCCGTGTTTGCGAGGCATCGCTGGACAGCGTCAGGCAGTCAAAGCGCGCTAAGTCACCGGGATGCTGCGGCGTGCCATGGCGCGCCAGGTAGGCCGGCGTGGCCACACACAGGCGGCGGTTGTCGGCCAGGCGCACGCTCACCAGGGATGAGTCCGGCATGTCACCTACGCGCACCGCGCAGTCAAAGCCCTCGCCGGCCAGATCGATGACGCGGTCGCTCAGGTTCAGCGACAGGGTGACGTCTGCGTGCTGCTCCCTAAAGCGTGTGATCAAGGGCGCGACATGACGACGGCCGAAGCCGGCCGGCGCGGTGATGCGCAAATGCCCGCTGGCTTTCACGCCGCCGGCCGAGACGCTGGCTTCGGCATTGGCCATGTCGGCCAGCAGGCGTTGGCAGTCTTCTAAAAAAGCACTGCCCTCGTGCGTCAGGCTGATGCGGCGCGTGGTACGCACCAGCAGCTTGACGCCGAGCCGGCCCTCGAGCGCGTCAATGCGCCTGCCCATGATGGCGGGCGCCACGCCGGCCGCATTGGCGGCCCCCGTCAAACTGCCCCGGGTGGCCACAGAGACAAAAGATTCGAGCTGCTTGAGTTTGTCCATGGCTGATTATGGACATTTTTGCTTGCAATGAAACTGATTTTTATCTGATTCCATGCCTTCTATAAAGACACACACGAGGCCCGGGATTGTTCATAAAATCAGCAGAAATTGACTGATAAAAACCGCTCTGTAAGTTCAAAACTTCGTGGCTTTCCCTCTTTGCCACTTTTTGTGGCCAATCGAGTCTTGCAAATCAAAACAAAAGAACCTAAACTTGTACAATATAATGTGCAAGTCAAGGGGTGGATTTTATGAGAGTTATCAATTTTTCTGAGGCGAGAAGTAGCCTTAAGGGCGTGATCGACCAGGTCATCTCTGACGCTGACTACACGGTGATTTCGCGCCGTGATGCGCCTGATGCGGTGCTGATGTCGCTTGATACCTTTAACGGACTGATGGAGACCGTCCACTTGCTGAAGTCGCCGGCGAACGCTGCCCACCTGGCGCGCTCCGTTGAGCAGTACCGTTCTGGTCAGGTCCAGCACCGGAACCTGGTCGATGCCGAATGAGGCAACGCCCCTGAGACTGTCTTGGACCTTGGCCGCATGGGATGATTACACATACTGGCAGGGCCAGGACAAGAAGACGCTCAGGCGCATCAATGCCCTGATCAAAGACGCCCTTAGACATCCGTTTGAGGGCATCGGCAAGCCCGAGCCCTTGAAAGAAAATCTCTCGGGGTTTTGGTCGCGCCGTATCGATGACACTCACCGCTTAGTCTTTTGCGTGGATGATGGGTCGCTGGTGCTTATCGCTTGCCGATACCACTACCAGTAACTTTGCGCCGTGTCGATTTGAACAAGCTAGCTGCCTTGATCGTGTCAATGGCTTATCAATCCAAATTGAGACGCTGTAATGGATTTGAAGCAAGGCTCGACATTGGGCTTTAAGAGGCCAAGCTAAAGAGCCGGCTCGTTCTCGACAGGCCCGCCGGGCCTAGGCCCGGCCAGCCAGCTGCTGGCTACGCCGCAGACGGCAATCATGGCAATCCCCAGCAAGGACCAGCTGTCGGGCACTTGCGAAAACACCAGCCATCCGGCCAGCGTGGCAAATGCAATTTGGAAGTACAGGTAGGGTGTGAGCGTGGCCGGGCTCGCCAGGCTGTAAGACAGGATCATGAGGTAATGCCCCAGCGTGCTCACCACGCCCAGCAGACAGACCATCACCCACAAACTGACGCCTACAGGCGTTTCCCAGAAAAAAGGCAGGGCAAGGCTGGCCAGCAGGCTGGCCACCGCACCGGTCAAAAAATGCGTGGTGCCGGGGTCGTCATGACGCATCAGGTAACTGGTGAGCAACTGAAAACCTGTGCTCACCAGCACCAGCGCCAGCGGCAGCAACATGATCCATTCAAAGTCGTGTTTGTCCGGCTGTATCACCATCAGCGCCCCAACCAGGCCGCCGGCCAGCAACAACCAGCGCAACCAGGACACCCGCTCGCCCATGGCGCGCACAGACACCAGCGTGATGACCATGGGCGTGAGGGTCAGGATGGCGGTGAACTCGGCCACCGGCATGTAGCGCAGGCTCAAAAATGCCAAGGAAGTTGACACGACGAGCGAGACGCCGCGCAAGACTTGCAACCAGGGGTGGCGGGTTTGAAACAAGCTGCGACCACGCCGCGGCAACAACACCGCAGCGGTGATGGTCATCTGAAACATGTAGCGAAACCACATGACCACCACCAAGGGCACCAAAGCGCCCAGGTACTTGACCATGCCATCAACACCGGTGAAGCAGGCCATGGCCAGGATCACCAGCAAGATGCCTTGTTGATCGCGACTCAGACGTGTCATTGGCGGGGCTGAGGGGTTGCAGGCAAGTTCGCTGCGCCGGGCTCAGTACTGCAGCCGTGCAACTGCGCGCAGTACATCAGGTGTGGTGGTGGGTAAATTGAAATACTCCAAATATGCGGGAATTTGCTCAAAGAGCATATCCGAGCCGACCTGCACGGGGCAGCCGCGCGCACGGGCTGCGTTTAAAAACGCTGTCATTTCGGTGCGCATGACCACCTCGCCGACAAAGGTGCCCGGCGCGATGCGTGACACATCCATGGGCAAGGGATCGCCCTCATTCATGCCCATGGGCGTGGCATTGACCACCAGCGCATGTCCGGCCGGGTCATTGCTGCCGGTGTGTACTTGCAAGGCGGGATAGTGTTCGCGCAGCCGACCGGCCAGCGCCTCACCCGCAGCGGCGTTGACGTCAAACAAGCTGACAGCCGCAACGCCGGCGGCAGCCAAAGAAGCTGCAATGGCAGAACCCACACCGCCTGCGCCTGCCACCAGCACGCGTGCGCCTTGCAGCTTGACACCTTTGCGCAGCACGCCGCGCACAAAGCCTTCACCGTCAAACATATCGCCCTGCAACTGGCCCTGCGGTCCCAAGCGCACTGCATTGCAGGCGCCCGCAATGGCGGCTGCGGGTAAAACCTCGTCCAACAGCGCCAGCGTGCTGACCTTGTGCGGCATGGTGATCAGCGCGCCGCGAATGTTGCTCAACTTGAACATGGCGCGCAGGAAGACCGGGTAGTCCTCTGCCTTGCAACCCATGGGCACCACCAGTGCATTGATTCCCTGCTGTTCAAAGAAAGGGTTGTAGATCATCGGCGCCTTGAAGGCATGCGTCGGAAATCCAATGTGGGCAATGACTTCGGTGTGGCCGTTGATGAGCATGAAGAGACGATAAAAATAAAGCTGTTTTATTTGGCAGACTTGGCCGCCGACACCGCAGCGCGCAGCGCCAGCAGGTAGCTGTCCACGCCGAAGCCGCAGATCTGACCTTTGACGATTTCGGCGAACACCGAGACATGGCGAAAGGCTTCGCGCGCGTGGATGTTGGACATGTGCAGCTCGACGATCGGGCAGGTCAGGATGGCCAGCGCATCGCGGATGCCGTAGCTGTAATGCGTCCAGGCGCCGGCGTTGATCAGCACCGCGTCCACGCCATCGGCGTAGCCCTTGTGGATGCGCTCGCACATGGCGCCTTCGTTGTTGGTCTGAAAGGCTTCAATGGTGCTGCCCAGCTCTTTGCCCAGGCTGACCAGCGAGGCATTGATTTCGTCCAGCGTGATGGTGCCGTACTGCGCCGGATCACGTTTGCCGAACATGTTGTGGTTGATGCCGTGGAGCATGAGAATTTTCATGGATTTTTCCTTGGAGTGAATGCCGATTAAAGGGTGGGCGCTGGTGAGTTCGTCACGGCCTCAAGCTTTAAGACTAACAGTCTGGCCGCTGCGGGCGGCTTCGACAATGGCTTCGGTGATGCGCAGGTTCAACAAACCGTCCTCGGCACTGACCAGCGGCTCGGCCTCGCCGCGTACAACGCAGCCGAAGTGTTCCATCTGGTGTTTGAGCGGATCGTCACGCACCATGTCAACCACACCGACTTCAAACTCTTTCCACCACGAACGGTCCTCCGGTCGCGGGTAAGTTTTCAGGCGCATGGTGGGCACCGACAGGCTGCCATTGGTGCCGGTGACAACGTAGCAGTCTTCGTCGTCATAGCTCGCGTAGGCTTTGTTTTCGCGGCTGGTCTGCTCCCAGCTGCGCGCGCATGCCGCGGTGTCCGACAACAAAAAGCTGCCCAACACGCCGCTGGCAAAGCGCAGGTTGATGGACACCGTGTCTTCTACCGCAAAGCCACGCGTGGCGTGCGAGGCGAAAGCCTGTACAGCCACAATATCGCCGCACAGCATGCGCAGGTTGTGCACCTCGTGAATCATGTTCAGCAAGATCGGGCCGGCACCAGGCTCTCGGCGCCAGGGTGCGTCGGCAAAATAATGATCGGGCTTGAGAAATGTCGCGCTGCCCATCACGGCCACCAACTGGCCGAGTTGTCCTGATGCAATCACCTCACACGCCTTGGCCATGATGGGGCTGTGCGCGCGGTGGTGGCCTATCAGCACACGGGCGCCGGTCTGTTTGACACGCTGCACCAGCTGCGCACCTTCGGCCACGGTGGTGGCGATCGGCTTTTCCAGCAGGATCGGTAATTTAGCGTCTATGCATTGCAGTGCCTGCGGCACATGCAAAGGGTTGGGAGTCGCCAGAATCAGGCCGTCGGGCCTGTCTCTGGCCAGTAATTCTTCAAGGCTCTGGTAGAGCGGAACGCCGGCCTGGGCCGCAATGTCTGCGGCAGCCGGCGCGGGATCCACAATGGCTGACAGCATGACGCTCGCACTGCCCCGGGCCACAGCCATGTGGGCCTGGCCTATATAGCCTGCCCCGGCAATCGCGATGCGCGTCTTTGTCATGTTCAATGCCAAAGTGCCAGCCTGCCCGAAGCGGGCGGGCCGGCACCAGGCACTTTACCTGCGCTGCTTGGCGAGCTCAGCCATCATTTCATTGACGGTGGCTTCGCCCACGCTGGCCGAGTACTTGGCAATGACGGGCTTCATCTTGTCGCGCAGCTTGGTCATTTCGGCAGCTGGCAGTTCGGTGACTTGCATGCCGGCTTTCTTCAGGTCAGCCAGGTTGCCGCTGGCAGCATCACGCGCCACTTTGCGCTGGGTCTGAGTTGCTTCGGTAGCGGCATCGCTGATGATTTTTTTCTCAGCGGCGTTCAGGCCGTCCCAGAACTTTTTGCTCATGATGACCGACTGGGGGTTGTACACGTGGTTGGTCAGCGTCAGGTGCTTTTGCACTTCTGCAAATTTGTTGGCCAGAATCACGTTGAGCGGGTTCTCCTGACCGTCAATGGCTTTAGATTCCATCGCGCCGTAAACCTCGCCGAAGGCCATCGGAGTCGGGTTGGCGTCGAGTGCCTTGACCCAGTCCAGATTGATCGGGTTGGGGATGACGCGAATCTTCAGGCCGGCCAGGTCTTCCACCTTGTTGATGGCGCGCTTGGAGTTGGTCATGTTGCGAAAGCCGAGCTCCCAGTAGGCCAGGCCCACAATGCCTTTTTCCTGCAGCTTGTCGTGCATCTTCTTGCCGAAGGGGCCATCCACCACGGCGTCAGCTTCTTTGGCATTGGCAAACAGGAAGGGGAAGTCGTACAGCGCGAATTCTTTGACCTGGCTGGCCAAGATACCCGAGTTCAACGAGACCATTTCAATGGTGCCGCCTTGCAGGGCCGACACATTGGGTGCGTCGCCGCCCAGCACGCCGGCGGGGAACAGGTTGACCTTGATCTTGCCTGCGGACTTCGCCGTGACGATCTCGGCAAACTTCTCCATGCCGACCATGATCGGATGGCCCTTGGGGTTTTGCGTGGCGAACTTGATGGTGTGCTCGCGCACATCCTGGGCAGAGGCCAAGCCGAAAGCGGCCACAGCAGCAGCGGCCACCAGTGTTTTGATCATCAGACGTTTCATGTTGTCTCCTGGAAATGTTTCAAAGTACGCGAGTTAAAAGGTTGCAGAACATG
>JAIPDA010000132.1 GCA_021737905.1 Rhodoferax sp. | reverse complement strand
TGTGCCGGCGATTGCAATGCCGCGCTTGAGCCGCATCAGCTCGGCCAGCATGAGCGCACGCGGCACCACGGGGATGCCTTTGCTGCGGGCGGCCAGCACTTCAGGGTTGTCAGCACGTACAGCGGTCGATGTCACCACGGCGTCCACGCTGGCCAGGTTGGCCGCGGCATGACCCACAAAGGTCTTGATACCCAGATCCGCCAGACGCCGCAAGGTGGCGCTGTCAGCCAGATCAGAGCCGGAGATCACGTAGCCCAGGTTGTGCAGTACCTCGGCGATGCCGGACATGCCGGAGCCACCCAGACCGATGAAGTGAATGTTGTTGACTGCGTGCTTCACGACGCCAACTCCTCACAGGCCGCAACGACGCTGGCCGTGGCATTGATTTGTTTCAAGCGCTCAGCCGCTTGCGCACGTTCGAGCAAGCTGCTGCGGTTCATGTTTTGCAACAGGCTGGCCAGCGCCTCGGGGGTCAGACCGGCTTGCGGCATCAACCAGCCACCGCCGGCTTCGACCAGAAAACGGGCGTTGACAGTTTGGTGGTCATCCACAGCGGCCGGGAAAGGCACGAACACAGCGGCAGCGCCCACAGCGGCCAGCTCGGTGACCGTGCTGGCACCGGCACGGCAAATCAGCACATCGGCATCGGCAAAAGCCTGCGCCGTGTCATCGATGAAAGGCGTGAGTTCGGCACTGACGCCGGCGGCGGCGTAATGCGTGCGCAAGACGTCAATTTGCGCTGCGCCGCTTTGATGAATGACCTGCGGCCTTTGCGCAGGATGGATCAGGGCCAAGGCCTTTGGCACCAGTTCATTGAGCGCGCGTGCGCCCAGACTGCCACCGACCACCAGCAATTTCAGCGGGCCGCTGCGGCCGGCAAAGCGCTCAGCGGCAGCCGGCTGCTGCATGAAGGCGCTTCGCAATGGGTTACCCACCCATTGCGCATTCTTGAGAACATTCGGAAAGGCGGTAAACACCCGGTCGGCCACTTGCGCCAGCACGCGGTTGGCCATACCGGCCACCGAGTTTTGCTCATGCAAGATCAGTGGCTTGCCCAGCAGCACGCTCATCATGCCGCCCGGAAAGGTGATGTAGCCGCCCAGCCCGAGCACCACATCCGGGCGCACGCGGCGCAGCACCTGAATGCTTTGCCAGAATGCTTGCAGCAGTCGCATGGGCAGGAAGGCCAGCGTGAGAGGGCCCTTACCTCGAACACCGGAAAAATCAATCGCCTCAAAAGCAATGCCGCGCGCCGGCACCAACTGGCTTTCCATGCTGGGCTGACCGGGTCGGCCTTTGCCGCCCAGCCAATGCACGTTCCAGCCGCGCTCGCGCAAGGCCTGGGCCACGGCCAAGCCCGGGAAAATATGACCGCCTGTGCCGCCGGCCATGATCAATGCTGTGCGAGCCGGCTGCATCAACGCCCTCCCCGCTGCATCAGAATGCGGTTTTCATGGTCAATGCGCAGCACCACGGCCAGGGCCACCATGTTCATCAAAATGGCAGAGCCGCCGTAGCTCATCAGCGGCAAAGTCAGACCCTTGGTCGGCAAGGCACCCAGGTTCACACCCATGTTGATGAAGGCTTGAAAACCGATCCAGATACCCACGCCCTGGGCCACCAGACCGGGGAACAAGCGGTCCAGCGCAATGGACTGGCGGCCGATGTGAATGATGCGGCGCGTCAGCCACATGAAAAGTCCCAACAGGACAAGCACCCCGACCAGACCGAATTCTTCACCGATCACCGCCAGTAAAAAATCGGTGTGCGCTTCGGGCAACCAGTGCAACTTCTCAACACTGCCACCCAGGCCCACGCCAAATATTTCGCCGCGCCCGAAAGCGATCAAAGAGTGTGACAACTGAAAACCCTTGCCCAAAGCATGCTTGGCATCCCAAGGGTCCAGGTAGGCAAAAATCCGCTCGCGTCGCCAGTCGCTGAGCGCCACCATCAAAGCAAATGCGATCACCACCACCGTAGAGATGGCAAAAAACATGCGGGCGTTCACCCCGCCCAAAAATAAAATGCCCATGGCAATCACCGAGATCACCATGAAGGCACCCATGTCGGGCTCGGCCAGCAGCAAGACGCCGACGATCGCCACCGCAGCAGCCATGGGCAACACGGCGCGAAAAAACCGTTCTTTGACGTCCATCTTGCGCACCATGTAATCGGCGGCGTACAGCAAGACGGCAAATTTGGCCAGCTCGGAAGGCTGAAAGTTCATAAAACCCAGCGAAATCCAGCGCCGCGCGCCATTGACGCTTTTACCCACAAAGGGCAGCAAGACCAAAACCAGCAACACCAGCGAAGCAATGAACAACCAGGGCGCCATTTTTTCCCAGACGGCCAGAGGCACCTGAAAAACCAACACCGCCACCACCAGGGCCAGGCCCAGCGACATCAGGTGCCGCATCAAGAAATGGCTGTGCTGGTATTGCGAAAACTTCGGGTTGTCCGGCATGGCAATCGATGCGGAGTACACCATCACCAAGCCCCAGATCAGCAAAGCCAGGGTCACGCCGACCAGCGCTTGATCAAAGCCGAGCAGGCGCACCGGCGTTGCGTTGCTGACGCGGCCCATGCTGGTTCGCACGGGCAGTGCATCCGGGTCCGCTGTACCGGCGCCGAACCAGGACACCAGACGCTGTGCAACGCTCATAGCGTGACCCCCTCGTCCAGCGCAAGTGCCTGCACTGCATCACAAAACACCTGTGCACGGTGGCCGTAGTTGTCAAACATGTCGAAACTCGCGCAGGCCGGGGACATCAGCACGGCATCGCCGGCCTGCGCCCGGTCTGCCGCCAGTGCCACCGCAGCGGCCATGCTGTCAGCCGCCAGCAATTGAACACCGGTGCTTTCAAGGACGGTGCGAATCAAAGGCGCATCGCGACCGATCAGCACCACGGCACGCACATAGCGCGACACCGGCGCCGCCAGCGGCGTGAAGTCCTGGCCTTTGCCCTCGCCGCCCAGGATCAGCACCAGGCGCCGCTCGGGGCCCAAACCATGCAGGGCTGCCGCAGTGGCGCCGACATTGGTGCCCTTGCTGTCGTCAAAATATTCGACCCCGCGCACCACCAAGACCGAAGCCATGCGGTGCGGCTCGCCACGGTACTCACGCAGACCATGCAACATCGGCGCCAGTGAGCAACCGGCCGCTGCAGCCAGCCCCAACGCGGCCAGGGCATTGGCGGCATTGTGCAGACCGCGTATGCGCAAAGCGTCAACCGGCATCAAGCGCTGCACATACAGCGGGGTTTCTTCTTCATGGCGGCGCTTGATGGTTTCGTCCGCCTGGCTGGCGCGCACCAGCCAGGCCATGCCATTGACACTCTCAATGCCGTAGTCACCGGGCTGGGTCGGCATGTCCGTGCCGAAGGTGTGTACTTTGCGCGCCGGCACACGGTTTTTAGCCGATGATTTACCAAATGCCTTGGCGCCAGCTTTCTCAACAGCCGGTAGCGCTTGCATCACCAGCGGGTCTTGGCGGTTGAGCAGCATCGCGCCATGCAGCCCGTACATCGCCGATTTAGCGCGCACATAAGCCTCCATGCTGCCGTGCCAGTCCAGATGGTCCTGGCTGATGTTGAGCACGGTGGCGACGGTGGGTTCAAAATCCGTGACACCTTCCAGCTGAAAACTGGACAGCTCGAGCACCCACACATCGGGCAAGGAATCGCCGTCCATGCACTCCGACAAGGTGTCCAGCAAGGTCGGGCCGATATTGCCGGCCACGGCCACCGTTTTGCCGGCACGCTGAACCAGCTGCCCTGTCAATGCGGTCACGGTGGTCTTGCCGTTGGTGCCTGTGATGGCAATCACCTGGGGACGGTAAGCCAGCGAGACAGGTGGCGGGACCAGGAACACCGGCGCGCTGTCATCATCCTCGGGCAGTACGTCGTCTGTGGGCTGCACTGATGCTTCCTGCTGCGCAGAACCGATGGGTATTTCTACCGCGTTGACTGCAGTCTCAACTGCAGGCGCTGTCGCATCGGGTGCAGGAACTTGCGGCTCTGGCTCCTGACCCAGTTCGCGCAAGGCCTGTCCAAACAAGCTCAGCTCATTGCCCCAGGCCGTCACTTTGTCTTGGCTTGCCAGCAGCACGGGCGCAATGTCTGCTGGCGACAAGCCGGGGCTGCGCAAAATCAAGTCAAAGGTTTCAGCGCCGGCCATGAGTGCCGCAAAGTCACCGGCCACAAAGCGCACGCCGGGCAACTGCTGTAAGGCGCTTAGCTGCGGCGGCGCGCTGCGGGTGTCGGCCACGGTCACAGTGCTGCCATGCCGCACGCACCAGCGTGCCAGCGCCAGGCCGGACGCGCCGAGCCCGAGCACCAGAACCTGTTGACCGGCTAGATTTTTCATCGCAGTTTCAAGGTCGACAAACCGACCAGGCACAGCAGCATGGTGATGATCCAGAAACGCACAACCACTTGCGTTTCTTTCCAGCCGCTTTTCTCAAAATGATGGTGCAGCGGCGCCATTTTCAGGATGCGCCGGCCACTGCCGTATTTTTGTTTGGTGTATTTGAAATACACCACCTGCAGCATGACCGACAAGGCCTCAGCCACAAAGATGCCGCCCATGATGGCCAGCACAATTTCCTGACGCACGATCACGGCAATCGTGCCCAACGCTGCCCCCAGCGCCAGCGCGCCCACATCTCCCATGAAGACCTGGGCCGGGTGGGTGTTGAACCATAAAAAGGCCAGCCCCGCACCGGCCATGGCGGCGCAAAATATCAGCAACTCGCCCGCGCCTGGAATGTGCGGCAAAAACAAATAACGCGAAAATACCGCACTGCCGGTGACGTAAGCAAAAACGCCGAGTGCCGAGCCCACCATGACGACGGGCATGATCGCCAGGCCGTCCAGGCCGTCGGTCAAATTCACCGCGTTGCTGGAGCCCACGATCACCAGGTAAGTCAGGATCACAAAGCCAAAGACACCCAGGGGGTAGCTGACTTCCTTGAAAAACGGCAGCAAAAGACCGGCCTTGGGCGGCAGGTTCACATCAAAACCCGATTGCACCCAACTCAAGAAAAGTTCCAGTACCCGCAGGTTAGAGCTTTCAGAAATACTGAACACCAGGTACAGCGCAGCCAGCAGCCCGACCAGGGACTGCCATAAGTACTTGTCGCGCGAGCGCATGCCTTCGGGGTCTTTGTGAACCACTTTGCGCCAGTCGTCAGCCCAGCCGATGGCGCCGAAGCCCAGCGTGACCAGCAGCACAATCCACACGAAACGGTTGCCCAGGTCGGCCCACAGCAGCGTAGCAATGGCAATCGCCAGCAGCACCAGCACGCCGCCCATGGTGGGTGTACCGCTCTTGCTCAGGTGCGTTTGCATGGCGTACTCGCGGATCGGCTGGCCGATCTTCAGCGCCACCAGACGCCGGATCACGAAAGGCCCGGCGATCAAACCGATCAGCAAGGCCGTCAGCGCCGCCATGACAGCCCGGAAGGTCAGGTACTGGAATACCCGGAAAAAACCGAATTCAGGCGACAGGGTTTGCAGCCACTGGGCCAGGTTGATCAGCATGCTTTTTCCTTTGGGGCAGATGACAAGGGCTGTGATGCGGCCGCCGCTTGTTGCTGCATGTCCTCAAGCACACGCTCCATCTTCATGAAGCGCGACCCCTTGACCAGTGCGCTGGCGCAGCCCGGCAGGTATTGCCTGACGTCTTGCAGCAGCGCGTCGAAATCAGCGTGATGGCGTGCGCCCGGGCAGGCTGCGGCGGCGTGCTGCATCAGCACTCCCGTGCAGACCAGCTGCTCGATACCACATGCCTTTGCATAGGCGCCGATCTCCGCATGAAACTCAGGACCGCGCTCGCCCACTTCACCCATGTCGCCCAGGACCAGCAGGCGGGGCCCCGGCAGTTCGCTGAGCACCAGGATAGCGGCACGCACCGAATCGGGATTGGCGTTGTAGCTGTCGTCCACCACCGTCAGCGACTGGCCGGCCAGCGACAGTTGCCATGCGCGTGAGCGGCCCTTGACGGGAACAAATGCCGTCAGCCCTGCGGCAATCGCCGCCAGAGGCACACCTGCGGCCAGCGCACAGGCAGCCGCAGCCAAGGCATTTTTGACGTTGTGGCGACCGGCCACGTTCAGCGCAAAGACCAGGGCGCCTGACGGTGTTGTAGCTTTCACTTGCCAGCTGCGCCCGGTCCAGCTGGCGCTGCCGCTGACGTCTGCGGCGCTGTCCAGTGCAAAGGTGATGGTGCGACGCGCACCGGCCAGTGCACGCCAGATCGGGGTGTGCGCGTCGTCGGCCGGAAAAACCGCCACGCCGTCAGCGGCCAGAGCGCTGATAACAGCACCGTTTTCACGCGCCACCGCTTCTACCGTGACCATGAACTCCAGATGCTCGCGCTGGGCGTTGTTGACCAAGGCCACGGTGGCTTGCGCCATGGCGGCCAATTCGGCAATTTCGCCGGGGTGGTTCATGCCAAGCTCGACCACACCCGCCTGGTGCGCGGCTCGCAAGCGCAACAGCGTCAGCGGCACGCCGATGTCGTTGTTGAAATTGCCTTCGGTGGCAAATGCCTGCTCGCCCCTGAAGTTGCGCAGGATGGCCGCGATCATCTGCGTGACGGTGGTCTTGCCGTTGCTGCCGGTGACTGCTACCAGCGGCAGCTTGAACTGCGCGCGCCAGCCTGCAGCCAGCTGGCCCAGCGCCGCTTTGCTGTTAGCCACCTGCAAGCCCGGCAAGCCCGCTTCGGCCAGGCCCTGCTCTGCCAAGGCGGCAACGGCGCCCTGGGCGCCGGCTTGCCTTAAAAAATCATGGGCA
>JAIPDA010000131.1 GCA_021737905.1 Rhodoferax sp. | reverse complement strand
ACAGGTCATCGCCGCGCACCACGGCAATGCGCGGGGGCGCAAGCCCGAGCTCTTGCGCCAGGCGCTGAATCAGCCGAGCGGCGCCCTCCGGGTTGGCCGCGCCGAAGTTGCCGACGATGGTGATGCCGTGCGCCAGGCACTCGGCCAGCACCGGGCGCATTTGCAGCTCGAGCAAAGGCTCGTAGCCCAATTGCGGGTTGCTGCGTTTGCTCAGGTGCTGATTGGCCAGCGTGCGCTCGGCCAGGTTCTCGTAAATCATGGCCGCCGGGCCGCCGCGCGCGATCAGGGTGCGCACCACCGGCAGACCCGCGTCCACGCCGTCGCCTGAAAACCCCGCGCCACAACCCACCGCCAATGTCTGCATGCCAGCTCCTGAATGAACAGGCTGCAGTATGGCCCGATTTACACCAGCAGCGCGTTGACGCGGCGCACATAAGCGGCCGGGTCTTCGGGCAGGCCGCCTTCGGCCAGCAAGGCCTGGTCAAACAGAATGTGCGCGAGGTCGTCAAACGGGCTGCCCTGGCTGGCCTCGAGTTTTTTGACCAGCGGATGCTGGGCATTGACTTCCAGAATCGGCTTGACTTCAGGCACCGGCTGGCCGGCTTGCTTGAGCATGCGCGCCAGCTGCGTGGACATGTCGCCGTCCTGCACCACCAGACAAGCAGCTGAATCCACCAGGCGCGTGGTGGCGCGCACATCTTTGGCTTTGTCTTTCAGCGCTTCTTTCAGGCGGTCCAGCACCGGCTTGAACTGGGTCTGCGCTTCTTCAGCGGCTTTCTTTTCGTCCTCGTCCTGCAGCGTGCCCAGGTCCACCGCGCCCTTGGCGACAGACTGCAGCGGCGTGCCGTCGAACTCGCGCAAAAAGCTCAGCGCCCACTCATCGACGCGGTCAGTCATGAGCAGCACTTCAATGCCTTTTTTGCGGAAGATCTCCAGCTGCGGGCTGTTGCGGGCGGCGGCCGGCGTGTCGGCGGTGATGTAGTAAATGGCCGCCTGACCTTCTTTCATGCGCGCCTTGTAGTCGGCCAGGCTCACGCTGACGGTGTCGGTGGTGGAACTGGCAAAGCGCAGCAGCTTGGCCAGACGGGCCAGGTTGGCAGCGTCTTCGCCCAGGCCTTCTTTGAGCACCGCGCCAAACTCGGCGTAAAAAGCGCTGAATTTATCGGCTTCGTTGGCGGCCAGCTCTTCAATCATGGACAGCACGCGGCGCGTGTTGCCTTCGCGGATGGCTTTGACGGCGCGGCTTTCCTGCAGCAACTCGCGCGAGACATTCAGCGGCAAATCAGACGAATCAACCACGCCTTTGACAAAGCGCAGGTACGTCGGCATCAGGGCTTCGGCGTCGTCCATGATGAAGACGCGGCGCACATAGAGCTTGACGCCAGCGGCCTTGTCGCGATTGAACAAATCCATGGGCGCTTTGGCCGGCAGGAACAAAAGCTGGGTGAACTCGGTGCCGCCTTCGACGCGGTTGTGCGTGTGGGCCAGCGGCGCCTGGTGGTCGTAGCTGATCTGCTTGTAAAACTCGTCGTACTGCTCTTGCGTGATGTCTTTTTTGGCGCGGCTCCACAAGGCGGCTGCCTGGTTGACGGTTTCCCATTCACCGGTTTTCGCCATCTCGCCGGGTTGGTCGTTCTCACCTTCTTTCCACTCTTCCTTTTCCATCTCGATGGGCAGGGAAATATGGTCAGAGTATTTGCTGATGATGCCCTTGAGCTTCCAGGCGTTGAGGTAGTCGGCCGCGTCTTCTTTGAGGTGCAGGATCACGCTGGTGCCGCGCTCGGTGCGCTCGATCTGGTCTACATCGAACTCGCCGGTGCCGGCGCTGGCCCAGCGCACGCCTTCGGTAGCCGGCAGGCCGGCGCGCCGGCTTTCCACGGTGATGCGGTCGGCCACGATGAAGCCGGCGTAAAAGCCCACGCCGAACTGGCCGATCAGCTGCGAGTCGCTTTTCTGGTCGCCCGAGAGCTTGGCGACAAACTCGCGCGTGCCGCTCTTGGCGATGGTGCCCAGGTTGTCAATGGCTTCCTGCTGCGACAGGCCGATGCCGTTGTCGGTGATGGTCAGGGTTTTGGCGGCCTTGTCAAAGCTGACGCGGACCTTGAGCTCCGGGGCACTTTCGTACAGGCCGGCGTCGTTCAAGGCCTCAAAACGCAGCTTGTCGCAGGCGTCCGAGGCGTTGGAGATCAGCTCCCGCAAAAAGATGTCGGGGTTGGAATACAGCGAATGGGTGACCAGTTGCAGGAGCTGGGCGACTTCGGCTTGAAAGGCAAGTGTTTGTTTTTTCATGGAAAGCGAGTTGGGGATGGTGCGAGGGTTTTTCAAGGGCCTGATGGCCTGCAAGCCCCCCAAAAGGGGATGCAAGCCGCTATTTTATTTGGCTGCCGGCCCCGGCCGGGGGCTTGAGCCATTAAAGTCGGTCACATGACTGCCTCCGAATTCAGCGCTTTGCTGCTGCTGGCCACGGCCATGAGTTTTTCCCCCGGCCCCAACACCACCTTGTCAACTGCCATGGCGGCCAACCTCGGGCTGGCGCGGGCCATGCCTTTTGTGTGCGCCGTGCCGGTCGGCTGGGGGCTGCTGCTGATACTGTGCACGCTCGGCCTGGGCGCGCTGGTGCTGGCACTGCCCTGGCTGGGCTGGGGCATCAAGCTGATCGGCGCGGCCTACCTGCTGTGGCTGGCCTACCGGTTGGCGCAAACCCAGACCATGGGCCAGACCGACAGCGCCATGGTGGTCGGCTTCTGGCAGGGAGTGGCTTTGCAATTTGTCAATATCAAGGCCTGGATGCTGGCGCTGGCCATCGTCAGCGGCTGGGTCGCCGGCCATGCCGACGCGCCTGCGCGGCTGGCGGTGGTGATGCCCGTCATGCTGGCCTATGCCTTTGTCAGCAACCTGACGTATGCGCTGGCCGGCTCACTGCTGCGCCACTGGCTGGCCGGACCGAACGGCAGCGGCACCCGGCTGCGCTGGTTCAACCGCGCCATGGCGGCGGTGCTGGCGCTGACGGTCGTCTGGATGGTACTGCGATGAAAGACGCCAACGCGCTGAACCGGGGGCTCTGGCTGGGACTGGCCGGCATCGTTATTTTTGCCGCCACCTTGCCGCTGACGCGGCTGGCGGTGGGCACGCCTGAGGCGCCACACATGTCCAGCATCTTTGTGGCATTGGCCCGGGCGGCGCTGGCCGCCAGCCTGGCCGCGCTGTACCTGCTGGCCACACGCGCGCCCTGGCCGCAGCGCCACGAGTGGCGGCCGTTGGCACTGGTGTCGCTGGGCGTGGTGCTGGGTTTTCCGCTGCTGACTTCGGTGGCGCTGCGTCATGTAGAGGCCGCCCATGCGGGTGTGATTTTGGGCCTGATGCCGCTGCTCACAGCGGCTGCCGGCGCGCTGCTGCAACGCCAGCGGCCGGCAGCCGGCTTCTGGTGGTGTGCCGGCCTGGGCAGCGCCCTGGTGGTGACCTACGCGCTGGTGCGCGCCGGCGCTGGCACGCACTTGCATTTTGAGCCGGCCGACTTGCTGTTGCTGGCCGCCGCGCTGTGCGCCGCCATGGGTTATGCCTTTGGCGGGCGCTTGTCACACACCATGCGACCAGAGCATGTGATCAGCTGGGCGCTGTTGCTGACCCTGCCGCTCAGCCTGCCGGCCACCTGGCTGTTGTGGCCGGCCCAACCCGTGCCCGCAAGCGCCTGGGGGGCGCTGGTGTATTTGAGTGTTTTTTCCATGTGGCTGGGCTTTTTTGCCTGGTACCGCGGGCTGCTTCTGGGCGGCACCGTGCGCGTGAGCCAGGTGCAGCTCTTGCAGCCCTTCATCACCATGCTGTTTGCCGTGCCTTTGCTAGGCGAAAAGCTGGACGCGCTGACCATCGGCTTTGCGCTGGCGGTGATCTGCACGGTGTTCTTAAGCAAAAAAATGGCGGTGCACCCGTCACCGGTGCCGTCTGCCGCTGACAATGCAAGCCTCAAGGGCTGAGGCCAACAGGAAGGACTTTTTCATGCAATGGACACAGGCGCGGCGTGCGCAAAAAATGAACCCCTCGGTGCTGCGCGAACTCCTCAAGGTCACCGAGCGCCCCGGCACCATCAGTCTGGCCGGTGGTCTGCCATCGCCCAAGACATTTCCCATCAGCGCCTTCAGTGCCGCCTGCGAGAAAGTGCTGCGTGAAGACGGCGAAGTCGCCCTGCAATACGCCGCCAGCGAAGGCTTTGCGCCGCTGCGTGAAGCCGTGGCCGCTGGCCTGCCCTGGGACGTCGACCCGGCGCATGTGCTGATCACCACCGGCTCGCAGCAAGGCCTGGACCTGGTGGCCAAGGTGCTGATCGACGAAGGCAGCCGCGTGCTGGTCGAAACACCCACCTACCTGGGCGCGCTGCAGGCTTTCACGCCGATGGAGCCCGAGTTCGTCGGCGTGGCCTGCGACGACGAAGGCGTGGACCTGGCTGACTTGGCCGCCAAGGCAGCCGGCGCACGCTTTTTGTATGTGCTGCCGAATTTTCAAAACCCGACCGGCCGCAGCATGAGCCAGGCGCGCCGCGCTGCGCTCAGCGCCGAAGCCGCCCGCCTGGGCCTGCCCATGGTTGAAGACAACCCTTACGGCGAACTGTGGTTTGACGAAGAGCCGCCGCTGCCGCTGACAGCGCGCAACCCGAACGGCTGCGTTTACCTGGGCTCGTTTTCCAAGGTGCTGGCACCGGGCCTGCGACTGGGTTTTCTGGTAGCACCGCCGGCGCTGTTCCCGAAGCTGCTGCAAGCCAAGCAGGCGGCTGACTTGCACAGCCCGAGCTTCAACCAACGCATCGTGGCCGAGGTCATGAAAGACGGTTTTCTGGACCGCCATGTGCCCACCATCCGCGCACTGTACAAAGGCCAATGCGCCGCCATGCTGGCCGCCCTCAAAGAGCACATGCCAGCCGGCGTGGAGTGGAACAGCCCGAGCGGCGGCATGTTTTTGTGGGTGCGCCTGCCGTCAGGCCTGGACGCCGGGGCGCTGCTGCCGCTGGCGGTGGACAAAGGCGTGGCCTTTGTGCCGGGCTCTGCTTTTTACGCGGGTCCCGCTGACGCGCGCACGCTGCGCCTGTCTTTTGTCACCGCCACCGCGCCGCAAATTGCCAAGGGCATCCAGGCCCTGGCGCAAACGATCCGCGAGCAAATGGCCGCCCTGCCGGCTTCCGCCAAAACCCTGACACCCGCCTGAGCCGCATGCGCAGCCGCCGTTTCAAGCAAGTCGATGTGTTCACGGCGCAAGCCTACCTGGGCAACGCGCTGGCCGTGGTGCTGGACGGCGAAGGCTTGAGCGACGCCGACATGCAGCGTTTTGCCTGCTGGACCAACTTGTCTGAAACTACTTTTTTGCTGCCGCCTACCTCCGAGGCTGCCACTGCCGGGGCGGACTACCAGCTGCGCATCTTTGCGCCGGGGTATGAGATGCCCTTTGCCGGCCACCCCACTCTAGGCAGTTGCCACGCCTGGCTAGAGGCCGGTGGCGTGCCGCGTGACCCAGCGCGCGTAGTGCAGCAGTGCAAGGCCGGCCTGGTGACCATTAGCCGCACGCCCAACGCCGCGTCCCCTGGCGGGCAGCGTCTGGCTTTTGCCGCGCCGCCCCTGGTACGCCGCGAGCCCACACCCGAGGCGAGTGCTGCGCTGGCAGCCGCCTTGGGATTGCAGCATCGCCAGATTGTGGCGGCCCAGCACCTGTGCAACGGCCCTCAACATTTCGGTTTTTTAGTAGACCACACCAGCACGGTGCTGGCGCTGGAGCCCGACCTGGCGGCGCTCGCGCGCCTGATGCCGCAGATCGGCATCAGCGGCGTGGGTCTGGTGGCTGTTGCGCACGCACCATTAGCGCCGGGCTTAATAGGGCGATCCAACCGCGAGGCGCGGGCTTTTGAGTCCCGAAGCACAAATGCATCGCTTCAAACTGCGGACGAGCCCACTGTGGAAGTACGTTTCTTTTTCATTACCGGTCCGCAGGTAACCGAAGATCCGGTCACTGGCAGCTTCAACGCCAGCCTGGCGCAGTGGCTCATCGGCGACGGTCTGCTGCCCGAGCAGTACATTGCCTCGCAAGGCCTGAACATCGGCCGCGCCGGCCAGGTGCATGTGCGGCGCGACGCTGACGCTCAAGTCTGGGTGGGCGGTGATTCTGTAACATGCATCAAAGGGGAGGTGTTGCTATGAACCAGCAGATATTGCGTACAACGGTTGATCACCTGGTGGTACTGGCTGCGACGCTGGACGAAGGCTCACGCTGGTGTACCCGCCTGCTCGGCGTCACGCCTTCACCGGGCGGGCAGCACCCGCTGATGGGCACGCACAACCGGCTGGTCAACATTTCCAGCTTTGCTTATCCAGACACGTACCTGGAGATCATCGCCTTGGACCCGGAGGCCCAGAGCCAACGCGCGCCCGGCCTCAAACGCTGGTTTGACATCGACGACCCGGTGCTGCTCGCGCAGGTGGCACGGGATGGCCCGCAGCTGATTCACTTTGTGGCGCGTTGCCCGGATGTGCAGCCGGCCGTGCAAGCCCTGGGTGCGCTGGGGCTGGACTGCGGCGAAGTACTGCAGGCCTCCCGGCCCACCCCGGAAGGCCTGCTGCAATGGCGCATCACCGTGCGTGACGACGGCCAGCGCCTGCTGGGCGGCGCACTGCCCACGCTGATTCAATGGGGCGAGGCGGGTGAAGTCGAGCCGCCCCACCCGACCCAGACCCTGCCCTACTCAGGCCTGCAACTGCAAGGCTTGCTGATGACAAACCCCACACCCGAATTACTTGAAAACGCCTGCGAGGCCATCGGCCTGGCCGGCATGCAGGTGCAAAACGGCACACCGGGTATTCGCGCTACCTTG
>JAIPDA010000130.1 GCA_021737905.1 Rhodoferax sp. | reverse complement strand
GCCGCGCGGGCCAGCGCATGGTGGCTGTCGTTCGGGCTGGCGATGATGACCAGTTCGATGGCCGGGTCGGCAAAAGCCTGAGCCGGCGTGGCCAGCACAGGCACGCCAGGCCAGGCCGCATGCACGGCTGCGGGCTGGCTGCTGACGATGGCCGTCAGCTCAAGCCCAGGCACAGCGGCCATCACAGGCGCATGAAAGTTGCGCCCGGCATTGCCAAAGCCAATCAGCGCACAGCGCAAAGGTGAGAGCGGTAAAGGGTTCATGATGTGGATGCAGAGTTCAGATTTGTCTTCATTGTCGTGCGCCCAGCCAAGCTCCAGCGTCAATCCGGGGCGATATGATGAAATTGAGTTTTCCGGTCTTTGGCGGGCAACTTCTTCAGGCCTGTTGTATTTACTTCAAGACGAAAGCCCTATGACACGACTATTGAACAAAGTCAGCATCATCACCGGCGCAGCGCAGGGCATAGGCCTGGCCACCGCCCTCAAATTTGCCGCCGAAGGCGCCATCATGGTTGTCTGCGACCTGCGGCAAGCGGGCGTGGACGCCGCCGTTGCGCAATGCAAGGCGCTGGGCGCACAAGCCATCGGCTGCCTGATGGACGTGACCGACCGCGAGATGGTCGATGCCGTGGTGGCGCAAGTTAAGAATCAGTTCGGCCGCATCGATGTGCTGGTGAACAACGCCGGCATCACCAAGGACGCCCGGCTGCAAAAAATGACGCTGGCGCAGTTTGACCAAGTGATTGACGTCAACCTGCGGGGTGTTTTCCATTGCGCGCAGTCGGTGGCAGACACCATGGTTGCGCAAGGCAGCGGCGTGATACTCAACGCCAGCTCGGTGGTGGGTATTTACGGCAACTTCGGCCAGACCAACTATGCCGCCACCAAGTTCGGCGTGATTGGTTTTACCAAAACCTGGAGCCGCGAACTCGGCCCCAAGGGCATTCGCGTGAACGCCATCGCACCCGGATTTATAGCCACCCCGATCCTGGACACCATTCCCGAGAACTTGATGCAGGAGATGAAAGCCAGAGTTCCGCTCAAACGCCTGGGCAAGCCCGAGGAAATCGCCAACGTCTACGCCTTCCTGGCCAGTGACGAAGCCAGCTACATCAATGGCGCGGTGATCGAGGTGGCAGGCGGCATGACGCTTTGAGCCTGTACTCCAAAGCCGTCTAACGGCCATAATCCAACACATGAATTCTTTGCCCGCACCAGACCGCCCCCGCCCCCAATCGATCACGGACTTGTTTGTCTCCTTCACCGTCCTGGCCTTGCAGGGCTTTGGCGGGGTGCTGGCTGTGGTTCAGCGGGAATTTGTTGAAAAAAAACGCTGGTTGACCAACGAGGAGTTCATTGAAGACTGGGCTGTGGCCCAAGTCATGCCCGGACCCAATGTGATCAACCTGGCGCTGATCATCGGCGGGCGTTACTTCGGGCTCAAGGGCGCCATGGCTGCTTTGTCCGGCATGTTGGCAGCGCCCCTGCTGATTGTGCTGACCCTGGCCTTGGTCTACGCGCAGTTTGCCAGTCGCCCGGAAGTTGCCGGCGCCTTGCGCGGCATGGGTGCGGTGGCCGCCGGCCTGATTGGCGCCACCGCCATCAAACTGGCAAAAGGGCTTAAAACCAGTGTGTTGGGCTGGCGCTGGTGCACGGCCTTTGGCCTGGCCAGCCTGGTGGCCATTGCCGCCTTGCGCGTGCCGCTGGTCTATGTGATCTTCGGGCTGGGCGGTCTGGCCTGCGCTCTGGCTTATAGAAAGTTGCAGCCATGAACGCGCCGCCGCAACTGGTTTTAGGGGCAGCCGATTGGCTGGCGTTTTTCTTTCACTACCTCTCGCTGTCACTCCTGGCCGTTGGTGGTGCGATCGCCACCATACCGGACATGCACCGCTTTTTGGTGGACAACAATGCCTGGCTCACAGAGGCGCAGTTCAATGCATCCATTGCGATTGCGCAGGCTGCGCCGGGGCCAAACGTCCTTTTCATCGCCCTGCTGGGCTGGAACGTCGGCCTCAATGCAGGCGGGTATCTGAGCGGCTTGTGGGGTATTTTTCTGGCCATGGCCGGCATACTGATTCCCAGCACCTTGTTGACCTACAACGCAGCCCAATGGGGCCAGCGCAACCGCGAACTGCGCAGCGTGCGCGCATTCAAACAAGGTATGGCACCCATCGTGGTCGGCCTGATCATGTCCACCAGCCTGATTTTGGCTACCGCCAGCGGTCACTCGCTGGATCACTGGCCTCTGTGGCTGGTCTCCGCCGTCACCGCTTTGATTTGCTGGCGCACGAAGCTGCACATCTTGTGGCTGCTGACAGCCGGCGCTTTGATAGGCTGGTTCGGCTGGGTCTGATGAACGCGAATTAGTTTAGCGGCGCTGGCGCAAAGCCTCGTACAGGCAGACACCGCTGGCCACTGACACGTTCAGGCTTTCCACCGCGCCGTGCATGGGGATGCTGACGAGCTCGTCGCAGGTCTTGCGTGTGAGCTGGCGCATGCCCTCGCCCTCAGCACCCAGCACCAGTGCAACAGGGCCCTTAAGGTCCACGTCATAAATAGTTTTGGGAGCGTCGTCGCTGGTGCCTATGCACCAGATGTTGCGCTCCTTGAGCTCACCCAGTGTGCGTGCCAGGTTGGTCACCATGAAGTACGGCATGGTCTCTGCCGCACCGCTGGCCACCTTGGCCACGGTGGCGTTGATGCCGGCGGCATGGTCTTTGGGGGCGATCACAGCGTGTGCACCGGCACCATCGGCCACGCGCAGGCAGGCGCCCAGATTGTGCGGATCGGTCACGCCGTCCAGCACCAACAGCAGGGGTGCGGCCACCCCGCTGGCCTCCAACTGCTCCAGCAATTCATCGAGCGAGGTGACCTGCGCCACCGCATTGACGCGCGCCACCACGCCCTGGTGGCCGTGGCTGCCGGCCATTTTGGCCAAACGCAAACCGTCAGACTCGATCAGCCGAACGCCCGCCTCGCGGGCCCGGTCGGTGAACTGGCGCATGCGCGCGTCCCGGCGGGCGACATCAAAAAAGATTTCGAGTACCGATTGCGGTGCCGTTTTGATGCGCACGCCAACGGCATGAAAGCCGAACAGAACTTTAGGGGTTGAAGACATGGGCAATTATCGCCCGCCCGGGCAGTAGCTTCAGGCCGGCACCACCTGGCCGGCTTCGATGGTGATCTTGCGCTGGCAGCGCTCGGCGATGGCCTGGTCGTGCGTGACCAGAACCAACGTGGTGCCCAGCTCTTTGTTCAATTCGAACATCAGCTGCATGACGTTCTCGCCAGTGGCAAAGTCCAGGCTGCCGGTGGGCTCGTCTGCGAGCAAAACGGCAGGTTTGACCACAAAGGCCCGGGCCAGCGCCACGCGCTGCTGCTCACCACCGGACAGCACACGCGGGTAGTGGCTAAGGCGCTGGCCTAAGCCAACGCGTCCCAACATCTCCGTAGCCAGCGCGCGCGCGCCGCGCACACCCGACAATTCAAGCGGCAGCATGACGTTTTCAAGGGCACTCAAATTGGCCATGAGCTGAAAACTCTGAAACACAAAACCAACCTTTTGCGCCCGCAAGGCTGCGCGGTCGTCTTCGTTGAGCGCAAAAATATCCTGACCCACCAGGCGCACAGTGCCTTCGCTCGGCGTGTCCAGGCCGGCAATGATGGACAGCAAGGTGCTTTTGCCTGAGCCGGAAGCTCCGACGATGGCTGCAGTTTCGCGGGCCGCCAGGGTGAAATGGATATCGCGCAAAATACGCAAAGTGCCGCTGGAGTCGGTCACGCTCTTGAAAACATGCTCGACGGAAATAATTGGCACCGCATCGGTGTCGGAACGCGCAACGGAACTCATTTCGGACATGACAGCCTTTTTGGAAAAAACACCCACTATTTGCCTTGGCACATGGGACTGTAACAAGCAGCGCCCCGGGTGCTGGCTGGCAGCCGAAAAGCCCCAAGCCGGCGCTGGCTCACTGCTCTGGCGCATCTTGCAAGCGCTGCGCACAGTGGCCCTGCTTTTTCTGCTGAGCGCCGTGCCCTGGGCGGCGCTGGCCCAAACATCGTCAGCGCCGGCGGCTGCGACACCGCTCAAGCTGCTGGTGCTGGGCGACTCTTTGAGTGCTGAGTACGGGCTGGCCCGTGGCACGGGGTGGGTCGCTTTGCTGCAAAAACGCCTGCTCAACGAAAAATCTGCCTTCACAGTGGTTAATGCCAGCATCAGTGGCGATACCACCTCTGGCGGGCGTTCCCGGCTGCCAGGCCTGCTCAAGCAGCATCAGCCTCAGGTCGTCATCATCGAGCTCGGCGGCAATGACGCGCTGCGCGGCCTGCCGATGAACATGACCGAAGAAAACATGATGGCCATGACGCAGGCCGCCCAAAAAGCCGGCGCCCGTGTGCTGCTGCTGGGCATGCAAGTACCGCCCAATTACGGCAACGCCTACAGGACCGCGTTTGAGGCCATGTACGTGAAGGTTGCCAAGGCCACACAATCGCCGCTGGTACCGTTTTTCCTCAAAGGCATCGCCGACATTGACAACGCCTTGCAATTTTTTCAAAGCGACCGGATTCACCCCAATGAGTCAGCTCACCCCATCATGCTGGCCAATGTTTGGCAAGAACTCAGAAAGCTTTTGAAGTGAGCGTGCAACTGATCTCCGCCGAACAGGCACTGACCGGGCTGTCGGAATTTTCCAGTGTCATCGACGCCCGCAGCGAGAGCGAGTACGCTGAAGACCATCTACCGGGCGCCGTCAACTGGCCCAGCCTGCGCGACGCCGAGCGCCACCAGGTCGGCACACAGTACAAGCAGGTCAACGCTTTTGAAGCCAAAAAACAAGGCGCGGCCATGGTCGCGCGCAACGTGGCCGGCCACATCGAGCGCGAGGTGCTCGACAAACCCAAAGACTGGAAGCCGCTGGTGTACTGCTGGCGCGGCGGCAAGCGCAGTGGCTCGCTGGCGCTCATCCTCGACCAGATAGGTTTCAAGGTGAGCTTGATCGAGGGCGGCTACAAGGCCTTTCGCGCCGCCATGGTGGCCGACCTGCCGCAGCTGTCAGCACGCTTGCACTTTGAAGTGGTGTGCGGCACCACCGGCTCGGGCAAGACGCGGTTTTTGCAGGCGCTGGCCGCGCAGGGCGCGCAAGTGCTGGACCTCGAAGCCCTGGCCAAGCACCGCAGCTCGGTGCTGGGGCTGATTCCCGGCCAGACGCAGCCCACCCAAAAGGCTTTTGACACGCGTGTCTGGACGGCCTTGCAGGCCTTTGACCCGGCGCGGCCCGTGTACATCGAGAGCGAAAGCAAAAAGGTCGGCAACGTGGTGGTGCCCGAAAGCCTGATGGCCGCCATGCGGCGCAGCCCATGTTTGCACCTGCAGCTCAGTGAAGAAGAGCGCGTCAAGCTGCTGCTCGAGGACTATGATTTTTTTGTACGCGACATCGAATTCTTTTGCAATCGCCTTGGCGCACTGACTGAAGCTCGCGGCAAAGCCATGGTGGCCGACTGGCAGGACCGATCCCGCGCGGGTGGCGTGGCCGGTGTGGTCAAAGACCTGCTGGTACTTCACTATGACCCGGTCTATCTGCAATCGATGCAGCGTAATTTCACACACTACGCCGCCGCCCGGCCGTTGGCACCGCGAGACCACAGCGTGGCTGCCATGCAGGCGCTGGCCGCCACCTTGGCCAGCACTTGACAAAAAAAACTGCAGGGCCCGGGAGCGCTGCAGTTTGTAAAAAAGAAATTTGAATTCAGGCAGTAGGCGTGGCCGGTGGTGCGTCCGGGGCGTCTGTAGCACCTACCTCGCCGGCTTCGTCGCCGCCTTCTGTGCCATCTTCGGCTTCGTCAGGCTTGCCTTCGGCTTTGCGCTTGAGCTTGTCTTCTTTTTTGCGCTTTTTCGCGAGCTCTTTTTGGCGTTTTTCGTAAGAATAATTAGGTGTTGCCACAAAGTGCTTTCATGTTTGACAGCCCCCACTGTACTTCATCAGGCTGAGATCTTTGCAAGTGCTTGCGACAAGTCCGCTTGCAGATCAGCCACCGATTCCAGCCCGACTGAAAAGCGCACCAGGCCGCCTCGGTGCGGCCACGGCACGCTGCGGATGGACGGCACGTCATAGGGCGCGCAAAGGCTCATGGGCCCGGCCCAGCTGTAACCCAGCTTAAAGAGCTTCAGGCTGTCGCAAAAAAGGTCGATCTGCGCCTGGCTGATCTCAGGTTTGAAGATGGCGCTGAACAGGCAAGCCGCGCCAGCGCAGTCACGCCGCCAGGCTGCATGCCCCGGCGAGCCGGCCAGCGCCGGATGCCGCACCTCGGCAACAGCAGCCTGGCCCTGCATCCAGCCGGCCAGCGCGCGCGTGGCAGCGTCTTGCGCCTGGTAGCGCAGCGCCATGCTGGGCAAGCCGCGCAGCACGGCCTCGGCGTCATTACCAGCCACGCCAAAACCCACGCGCATGTGGCAGTAAAGAAGTTGGTGATGCAACGCCTCATCACGCGTGACCACCGAACCCATCAGCACATCGCCGCCGCCGCTGGGGTACTAGGTCAGGGCCTGCACCGAGACATCGGCACCCATCTCAAAAGCATTGAAGGCCAGGCCTGCGCCCCAGGTGTTGTCGATCACGCTGACGAGGCCTTCGGGATGCCGGTCCGTGTGAGCGCGAATGACGCCGACCAGAGCGCTCACATCCGGAAACTCGAGCGTGATGGAGCCCGGAACTTCGAGCCAGACCAGGCGCGTCCTGGCACTCAGCTTTTGCCGCAAATCGTCCGGGTTCATCGGATCGTAGTAGCGGTGACTGATACCCCAGGCCTTCATTTCATGCTCGGCCAGCGTCTTGTTGGGGCCGTAGGCGTTGTCGGGAA
>JAIPDA010000129.1 GCA_021737905.1 Rhodoferax sp. | reverse complement strand
TTTCTGCAGTGGCACGCATGGCCCGGCCCAAGCGCGTGTAGTTGACGATGTACATCAGCATGGCCAGCGACACCGCCGTGGCACCCAGAATGAAAATTTGCGTGACCGTGATGACCGCGCCGGCCACCGGCAACGGCTCGGCCGGCAGCAGTGTGGGGAAAGCCTTGTAGTTGGGCTTCCAGATCATCATGGCCAGGGTTTGCAGCAAGATGGACATGCCGATGGCGGTGATGAGCGGCGCCAGCTTGGGTGAGTTGCGCAGCGGGCGGTAGGCGATTTTTTCAATCGCGAAATTCAGCGCGCCGCACACCACAAAGGCGATCAGCAGAGAGATCAGCAAAATCAGCCAGCCGGGTGTCCCGGGCATGGCTTCCTGCATCCAGACAATGATGGTCCAGCTGGTGAGCGCGCCCACCATCAGCACCTCACCGTGGGCGAAGTTGATCAGGTTGATGATGCCGTAGACCATGGTGTAGCCCAGGGCGATAAGGGCATACATGCTGCCCAGCACCAGACCATTGATGATCTGTTGAACCAAGACTTCCATAGTGTTTCTCCGAATTTTGAGGGACCGGCTCCAGGTCCGGGCCCCTGAGACCCAAGCCCTTGAGGGCTTTGCTAAAGAGCCGACGGCCGGACCTGGGAAACAAGGCCGGCTTTTGAGATGGAGCCCAAATTGTAGCCACGCGACTCTAGCGAGAACCGGGCCAAGGCCGCTGACATTGCGGTGTTTACCCTCTTGCGGACCCGCGTTGAAATGCCTGCCCTAATCCGGTGCTTTGCCGGCAGCTGGGGCAGCGGCCGCATCGAGCTGGCGCAAATACGCCAGTTTCTCGGCCAGCTTGGTTTCTAAACCGCGCGCTACCGGCTGGTACCAGAGCGGCTCGGGCATGTCGTCGGGCAGATAGCGCTCGCCGGCGGCGTAGGCATCGGGCTCGTCATGGGCGTAGCGGTATTGGTGGCCGTGGCCTAGCTCTTTCATCAGCTGCGTAGGCGCGTTGCGCAAGTGGTTGGGCACTTCGCGTGAGCGGTCTGACTTGATGAAGGCCTTGGCCTGCTTGTAGGCCTTGTAGCCGGCGTTGCTTTTGGGGGCCATGGCCAGGTAGATCACGGCCTGGGCAATGGCCAGCTCGCCTTCGGGTGAGCCAAGCCGCTCAAAGGTGGCGGCTGCGTCATTGGCAATTTGCATGGCCCGCGGGTCGGCCAGGCCGATGTCTTCCCAGGCCATGCGCACCACGCGGCGCGACAGGTAGCGCGCGTCTGCACCACCATCGAGCATGCGGCACAGCCAGTACAGCGCTGCATCGGGGTGCGAACCGCGCACGGATTTGTGCAGCGCCGAGATCTGGTCATAAAAGTTGTCGCCGCCTTTGTCAAAACGGCGGGCATTGAGTGTCAGCGCGTCCTGCAAAAAGGCGGCGTCTACCAGCGTGACACCCGCCGCCGCCGCCGCACTGGCCGACTGCTCCAGCAGGTTGAGCAGGCGGCGCGCGTCGCCGTCGGCATAACCCACCAGCGTGTTGACCGCGCTGTCGTCAATCTGCAAATGCGGCAACTCGCTGGCCTGCGCGCGGCGCACCAGGGTTTGCAACTCTTCGTCGCTGAGCACTTGCAGCACATAGACCTGCGCCCGCGAGAGCAAGGCGGAGTTCACTTCAAAAGACGGGTTTTCGGTGGTGGCGCCTATGAAGACCACCAGGCCGGACTCGACAAAGGGCAGCAAGCCGTCCTGCTGGCTTTTGTTGAAGCGGTGAATCTCGTCAACGAACAAAATCGTCTTGCGGCCCAGCGCCAGGTTTTGCTGGGCCTGCTCCATCGCAGCGCGTATGTCTTTGACGCCGGCAAACACCGCCGACAGCGCAATGAACTCGTAGCCAAAAGCGCTGGCGGTCAGCCGGGCCAGCGTGGTTTTGCCGACACCGGGCGGGCCCCAGAGAATCATCGAATGCGGCTTGCCTGACTCAAAGGCCAGGCGCAGCGGTTTGCCCGGGCCGATCAGGTGCGATTGGCCTATGACTTCGTCCAGGGTTTTGGGCCGCAGCGCTTCGGCCAGCGGAGCGCTGGGGGCCTTGTGAAATAAGTCAGCCATGCGCCCTTGCCCTCTGGCGCCTCAGGGCCGTATGACGTCAGCGCCGGGTGGCGGCTTGAAGTCAAAGTGCGCTGCATTGAAAGCCGGGTTGGCTTCAAAACCGGCAAACCGCATGACCGAGCGCTGGCCGAAGCTGTCGACAATTTCAAGCACCGCCAGCTCACTGGTTTTGCCCGCATTTCGAAAACCAATGCTGATGCTTTGCAACTGGCCTTCGCGCGTTTTGGGCGTGGCCTGCACCCATTGCAGCGCGTCTTTGTCGGGCATGGCACGCAGTGTGAAGTCGGCTTGCAGCGCCTGCAAATTGGGCGCCGCCGCAATCAGCGCGGCCGGTGAGCCGCCCATCACTTGCGAGAGTTTGCGCGCAGTCACCTGGTTCAGGTCCACGTCGTGCAGCCACAGGGTTTGACCGTCTGCCACTATGCTTTGCTCAAAAGGTTTCTGGTAAAAAAACCTAAAGCGGTTGGGCCGGGAAAACTCAAAAATGCCGCTGGAGGTTTTGCTTTTGGCCTGCTGCCCGTCCCGGGCCGGGGCGGTGACCACCTGCGTGAAGCTGGCGCGCCCGCTGCGGGTGTCGCGCACAAAGCGCTCTAAGCTTTGCATGCCGCTGCTGAGGTCTTGCGCAAGGGCGCTACAGGCCATGGCCGAGATGAACGCGCCCAGGGCCAGGGAACGCAGGGCAAACAAAGTCATGGTCTTATTCGCTGCGTGCCGGCACCAGAATATCGCGCTGGCCGCTGCCGGACATGCTGCTGACCACGCCGGCTTTTTCCATCTCCTCGAGCATGCGGGCGGCGCGGTTGTAGCCGATCTTCAGGTGCCGCTGCACCAGCGAAATGGAAGCCTTGCGGTTTTTGAGCACCACTTCGACCGCCTGGTCGTACATGGGGTCTTTTTCGCCGGCGGCGTCGCCCTCACCCAGGCTGTCGCCCTCGCCATCGACCGTGCCGCCTTCGAGCACGCCGTCAATGTAATTGGGTTGGCCCTGCTCTTTGAGGTAGGCCACCACGCGGTGCACTTCTTCGTCGCTGACAAAGGCGCCGTGCACGCGGATCGGAAAGCCGGTGCCGCTGGGCATGTACAGCATGTCGCCCATGCCCAGCAGCGCTTCGGCGCCCATCTGGTCAAGAATGGTGCGGCTGTCGATCTTGCTGGAGACCTGAAAGCTCAGGCGCGTGGGAATGTTGGCCTTGATCAGGCCGGTGATGACGTCCACACTGGGGCGCTGCGTGGCCAGCACCAGGTGAATGCCGGCGGCGCGGGCTTTTTGCGCGAGCCGGGCGATCAGCTCTTCGATCTTTTTGCCCACCACCATCATCAAGTCGGCCAGCTCGTCGATCACGACAACAATGAAAGGCAGACGCTCCAGCGGTTCAGGCTGATCAGGCGTCAGGCTGAAAGGGTTGTAGATGAGTTCGTCGCGCTCGGCGGCGTCGTCGATCTTGGCGTTGTAGCCGGCCAGGTTGCGCACCCCGAGCTTGCTCATCAATTTGTAGCGGCGCTCCATTTCGGCTACGCACCAGTTCAGGCCGTGCGCGGCCTGGCGCATGTCGGTGACCACGGGCGCGAGCAGGTGCGGTATGCCTTCGTAGACGCTCATCTCGAGCATCTTGGGGTCAATCAGCAGCAGGCGGACATCGCGCGCGTCGGCCTTGTACAAGAGGCTCAAAATCATGGCGTTGATGCCCACCGACTTGCCTGAGCCGGTGGTGCCGGCCACCAGGCAGTGCGGCATTTTGGCCAGGTCGGCCACCACGGCGTTGCCGCCTATGTCCTTACCCAGGCCGATGGTCAGCAGCGATTTAGCTTCGTTGTAGATTTGCGAGCCCAGGATTTCGCTGAGCTTGATCGACTGGCGCTTGGCGTTGGGCAGTTCCAGCGCCATGTAGTTTTTGCCGGGTATGGTTTCGATGACGCGGATGGACACCAGGCTGAGCGCACGCGCCAGGTCTTTGGCCAGATTGACCACCTGCGAGCCCTTGACGCCGGTGGCCGGCTCGATCTCGTAGCGCGTGATCACCGGGCCCGGGGCGGCGGCCACCACGCGGACTTCAACACCGAAGTCACGCAGCTTCTTTTCAATCAGGCGCGAGGTCATCTCCAGCGTCTCAGGCGCGACGGTTTCCTGGCGCAGCAAGGCGCCGTCGAGCAAGTCCACCTGCGGCAGCTTGGAGTCCAGCATGTCAGAAAACAGCGGCTTCTGGCGCTCTTTGGCCACGCGTTCGCTTTTGGGTATGTCCACCAGCGTGGGCTCGATCAGCATCGCGACGGGCTGGTGCTCTTCAATGTCAATGCGCTCTTCAATCAGGATTTCTTCGCGCTCGCGCGCAGACGCACGGCCCACGGCCAGGTCTTCGGCGAGTTCGCGTTTTTCACGGCGCGAGTCAATGAAGTCATCGATCCAGGCGCCTATGCGCTGGGCAGCTTGCGGCCATGAAAAACCAAACACCACCGACACACTGACCACGCCGATCGCAATCCACACCAGACCCGAGCCCGTGAAGCCCAGCCACTTGACGCTGGCCGGCCCGGCCAGGTAACCCAGCAAGCCGCCGGCGTGGCCGGGCAAGGCCTGCTCAAACCGGTACAAACGCGACCATTCCAGAGCGCAGCTGGACAGCAAGAGCAAAGCAAAACCAATCCAGAACTTCAAGCGCTGCGGATTCAACGGCGCTGCGGCCGGCAGGCTCTCGCTGCGCAACCAGCGGGCCAAGGCTGCCAGCCAGGCCCAAAAGCCAGCGGCCAATGCCCACCAGACGGACAAACCAAAAAGGAAATAACTGCCGTCGGCCAGGCGCGCGCCAAAGCGGCCGCCCCAGTTGCGGGCCACCGCACCCGGCGCGTCAGCACCCCGGGCACCGGTCGTGGTCCAGGCCACATCTGCCAGGCTGTGGCTGAGCAAAGCGGCCAGCCAGAAAACCAGAACGACAAAACCGATCACCAAGCCCAGCTCATGGGCAAAGCGACCGATGCCGGTCACCTCGTTTGTACTGGAGGCGGGCAATGCATTGCGTGAATTGAGGGTGTCAAGTGAGTAAGTCATGGGTCGACCACAAGCTTACCGCAGTTGCCGCAGGCCCTGGCGCCAGCGCGCGGCCGGCCGGGTTTTACAATCAGGACCCAATTGGCCCCTTTGGCTTAACTGCCCAACAGTGCGGCTGGTCATCTCTCGAGGCGCTTGAAGGCGCTGTTGCATTTTTCAACCGGTTTTCACAATGAAACATTCGAAGGTTCTTATCCTCGGCTCCGGCCCTGCCGGCTACACCGCGGCGGTTTACGCTGCCCGCGCCAACCTGCAGCCCGTGCTGATCACCGGCATCGCCCAGGGCGGTCAGCTCATGACCACCACCGACGTCGACAACTGGCCGGCCGACCCGCTGGGCGTGCAAGGCCCGGAGCTGATGCAGCGCTTTTTAGAGCACGCCGAGCGCTTTAAAACCGAAATCATCTTTGACCACATCAACAAGGTCGATTTCAGCAAACGTCCTTTTACCCTCACAGGCGACAGCGGCACGTACACCTGCGACGCCCTGATCCTGGCCACCGGCGCTTCAGCCAAGTACCTGGGGCTGGCGTCTGAAACTGCCTTCATGGGCCGCGGCGTGTCGGGCTGCGCCACCTGCGACGGCTTTTTCTACCGCGAGCAGGAAGTCTGCGTGGTCGGCGGCGGCAACACCGCCGTCGAAGAAGCGCTGTATTTGTCCAACATCGCCAGCAAGGTGACGCTGGTGCACCGCCGCGACAAATTCAAGGCCGAAGCCATCCTGATCGACAAGCTGCATGAGAAAGTCGCCGCCGGCAAGATCGTGCTTAAAACGCACCGCACACTGCAAGAAGTGCTGGGTGACGCCTCGGGCGTGACCGGCGTGCGCCTGCAAAGCACCGAAGGCGGCGCCACCGAAGACCTGAGCCTCAAAGGCTGCTTCATTGCCATCGGCCACCACCCGAACACCGATATCTTTGAAGGCCAGCTGGACATGAAGGACGGCTACATCATCACCCGCAGCGGGCTGCAGGGCTTTGCCACCATGACCAGCGTGCCCGGTATTTTTGCCGCCGGCGACGTGCAAGACCACGTGTACCGCCAGGCCATCACCAGCGCCGGCACCGGCTGCATGGCCGCCCTCGACGCCCAGCGTTTTATCGAGCAAAACGACTGAAGACCGGGCCCCAGGCTTGCCGGCCGGGGCGCCGGCTTTCCAGGCCCTGTTTTTCAGGCTATACTCTTGGGCTTAGCCGAGCTTTCATGGTGACCCATCAGGCCGGCTCCAGATTCACAATTTTTTATACGGAGAGTGCTCATGGCACGCGTCTGTCAGGTAACGGGCAAAGGCCCGATGGTGGGAAACAATGTTTCTCACGCAAACAACAAAACCAAGCGCCGGTTCATGCCTAATCTGCAGTACCGCCGTTTCTGGGTCGAGAGCGAGAACCGTTGGGTGCGTCTGCGCATCACCAGCGCCGGCTTGCGCTTGATTGACAAAAAAGGCATCGACGCGATCCTGGTGGATCTTCGTGCCCGCGGTGAAGTCTAAGGAGAACGATCATGGCTAAAGGCGCACGCGAGAAAATCAAGCTGGAATCGACTGCCGGCACCGGTCACTTTTACACGACCACCAAGAACAAGAAAACCACGCCCGACAAAATGCTGATCATGAAATTTGATCCTAAAGCACGTAAGCACGTGGAATACAAAGAGATCAAGCTGAAGTAATTCAGCCTTGCCTCTTGAAGAACCCGCCCTTTCCCGGCGGGTTTTTTTATGGGTGATTGGAAATGTGCTGAGGGATCGGGGGCAGTGAAGAGGGGGGTGG
>JAIPDA010000128.1 GCA_021737905.1 Rhodoferax sp. | reverse complement strand
TTCCCCAGGACATGCGGGACATCAATCAGCCTGCGGGTTTACTTGGCCAGACCGGTGTTCCAGAAGAACGGCCAGGTCGATGGCGTGTAGCCCTCGAGTTTGGAAGAGCGAGCCGACAGACTGCTGAACTTGCCGACGTTGATGTAAGGCACTTCGGTGTAGACAGTTTGCTGCACGGCGCTCCAGAGCTGCGCGCGCTTGGCCGGGTCACTCTGGCGGTTGAATTCGCCCAGGACCTTGGCCTTGGCGGGCGTGTCCCACCAGCCGGGTGCGCCGTCACCGAGTTGCGGTGGCGAGAGCATGGGCTCGGGGAACTGGCCGGAGTGGGTCATGTAAATGTCCCAGACTTTGGAGTCACCGCGGCGCTGAATCAGCGTGGCCCAGTCAACCACTTGCATCTCGGGTTTGAAGCCGGCAGCGCGCAGTTGCTCGGCCATGACTTGCATCATGGTGTGATGGAACTCAAAATTACGGCTGGTCAGCAGACGGATGGTCTCGCCCTTGTAGCCGGCTTTTTCAGCCATGTCTTTAGCGCGCTTGGCATCTTGCTTGTTGTATTGGTCAGCGCCGGCGGTGGAGTAAAACGGCGTGCCTTGCGGGAAGTGGTTGCCCTCGGCGGTGAAAAAGCGCTTGTCGCCGTAGGCGGCGGTCAGCATTTCGGCTTCACCAATGGCGATTTGAATGGCCTGGCGCACGCCCTGGTTGGCCATCACGCCTTCCTTGGTGTTGAGCACCAGGTACGGAAAGCCGTAAGAGGGCGTGAGGATGGGCACCACGCCGGCACCGCCTTTTTCAACGCGTGACAAGGCTTCTGCCGGCAACTGGTCGGCAAAGTGGAACTGGCCTGCCAGCGCGCCTTCGACACGCGTGTTGGCATTGGGCACGGGTGTGAAGCGCAACTCGTCGAGCAGGGCTTCGCGTTTGCCGCCATAGCCGTTGGCCGGTTCACTGCGAGCACTGTAAGTGTCATGGCGCGACAAGATCACGTACTGGTCGGGGCGGCGCTCCTTGAACTTGTAGGGGCCGGTGCCCACAAAGGTGGTCAGCGGGGTGGCAACGCTTTCCTTGGCCATGATGACGGCCATGCCCGAGGGGAGGGCCAGTTGCGCCAGCAGCGAAGCGCTGGGCACTTTGAATTTCCATTCAATGGTGAGGCTGCCTTTGGCATCCAGGCTGACGGTGTCCTTGCCGATCGACTTGCCGCGCGGTGCCATGTCCATCCAACGCTTGAGCGAGGCCACCACGTCTTGTGCATCAAGATCGCGGCCGCTGTGCAGTTTGACGCCCTTGCGGATGTTGATGCTGTAGGTCAGGCCATCGGCAGACACCCTGGGCATGCCATCGGCCAGCATGGGGATTGCATTCCACTTGCTGTCAAAGGTGTAGAGCGTCTCATAGACGTGCTGCATGATGGTGCCGACCAGGTCGGCGGTAGAGGCCATCGGGTCCAGACTTTGCGGCTCGCCGATCATGGCCAGATTGGCTGCGCCCCCTTTGGGCGGTGCGGCCATGGTGGCCAGGGGCAATGCAGCCAATAGCAGTGTTAGCAGGTGTCGGCGGGGCAAACGCAGCATAGGAATCTCCAGAGTGAGTTGGGGTGGAAATGTAAGTTATTTACATTTTTAACTGTAGATCAAGTTTTGCTGGCTTTGGGGCAGGGTTTTCCTGTAAAAAATGTTCAATAATGACATTCACTATTCAATCATTGCTCAAGGAGACCTTCATGCCCGTTGAAATGCTGGGAGCATCCCCCATCGCCTCAGACCGTCTGGCGCGCCCCTTGTCGCCCGCCACACGGGCTGGTGATTTTGTTTTTGTGTCGGGTCAGGTGCCGACCAATGACCAGGGCGAAGTGGTCAGTGGCGGCATCGAGGCACAGACCCGCCAGGTGTTTGTGCGCATTCAACAGGCGCTGGCACTGGCCGGATGCAGCCTGGACGACGTCTGCAAGGTCAGTGTCTGGCTGGACGATGCGCGTGACTTCGGCAGCTTCAACCGTGTTTACATGGAATGCTTTGGCGCACACCGCCCTGCGCGCTCCACGGTGGAAGCGCGGTTGATGATTGATGCCAAAGTGGAGATCGATGTGACGGCTTACAAGCCTCGATGAACGGTTTACCCGGTCATCGATTTGCATAGCCATCAGTGCCCGAACTTTGCCCTAGAATCCAGTGGTTTTTCAACTTTTAATTAAAGAGCAAACCATGACCATTTCAAATCGTCGCGTTTTCATGATGCAAGTTGCCGTTGGTTCTTCTGCCGTTTTGGCCACCCAGGCGATGGCCCAGGCCAAAGTGGACCCTAAAGACCCGCAAGCCGCTGCGCTGGGTTATGTCGCTGACACGACAAAAGTAGACGCCAAAAAGTACCCCAAGCATGCAGCTGCCCAGAAGTGCTCTAACTGCGCTTTGTATGCCGGCAAACCCACCGACGCTTGGGCCGGTTGCTCATTGTTCGCAGGCAAGCAAGTGGCCGGCCCAGGCTGGTGCAGCGCCTACGTCAAGAAGGGTTGATGCCCTGCCGCTGGCCCTGCCAGCGGCGCCACAGGTCGGTCCAGTGCGCGAGCCCTGCGGAGCTCAAGCACAGGACCGTCCACAGCCAGTGATGGCCTAGTAAAACGCTGCGTACTGCCAGCATCAGGCACAGCCCGGCGACCAGGTTCAGCGCATACTGGGCAGCTTGCAGACCTCTTCCCGACAGACGGTGGTACGCCAGCAAGGCGCAAGCTTCCAGCACCGTCAGCGCAATGATGAATTCAATCAATTGGCCGCCTTGCCACCAGGCTTGCATGGCATTCAGCGCAACATTCACTTTGGCAGTCCTGCCGCCAGCTGACCGAAAGGCCCGTTGAGTTGCACTGTGGCGTAATTGATGGCCGAGGCAAAAGTCACCCACAGCAGATAAGGCAGCAGCAAGAAGCCGGCAGTGCGCGAATAGCTGCGGGTTGCCACGATCAGTGCGGCGATGGACAGCCACAAAAACCCCACCTCGATCAGCGCCCAGTCAGGCCGCTGCAATTTGAAGAACAGCAGGCTCCACAAAGAGTTCAGCCCGGCGTTCAGGGCAAACAGACCGATCAACCAGCGCCGGCTGGTCCGGTCAGGCGCGCTGTTCCAAGCTGTCACGCCCGCTGTGGCCGCGCAAATAAAGATCAGTGTCCATGCCGGGCCAAACCAGATATCGGGCGGTTTGAAAGACGGCTGCACCAGCCCGCGGTACCAGGGCCCGAGTTCTGTCAGTTGGGCGCCCAACGTTGCCAGGCCCAGTGCGGCAAGGGCGGCGATCAGCGCGGGACGAAAAATCTCAAGCTCCAGCTTCATAACGGCGCCAGGCTGAAATATGACTCTGAGCTCATGATCAAAATGGACGGTAAAGCCATGGGTTTCCTAAGATCCAATTCAGTGAACTTGTCAGCCACAAGGGTCAGTTTTCACACGTTTAAATCTTCGCAAATTTTTAAGAAGTACTGCAGGCTTTGCAAACCTTAAGCTTCAAAGAATGTATCACGCCCTACGCCGCATCGCGACTTTTACTGCGCCTGCATGGGCCATACATACCGTGTTCATGCCCCGCTGTCACCCATGACGGTGCGCCTGAGTTGGTGAGCCATGACAAGGTGTGATGCGCAGTGGCCTTGGCCACTGCGCATCATCTCAAGGTCAGCTAAAGCCTATCTGATACATTGGGTGTCAGGGAATTCAGGTGAAGTCATGGTTGTTTACTTTCAGCACTCATCGTTCCTGGTTGAAATAGCGCGTGACTCGAATCCAATGACCTGAGCTCAGACGGAGTCGATTCAGCCAGGAATCCACGCTCGCCGAGCGCCCCCTCAGACTGGCAGCCTTTAGTTACTGCAGCAGCCATCATTTTCATCATGAGGAAAATCCAATGAAGAAATTGACTTTCAAGCTTTCGAGTTTTTTTTCTCGTTTGCTTGCCCAAGCCCGTAGGCTTGTGAATGGGCAAATTTGGCCACCAGGAAAAACTGCAGCATCTGAGTTCAAGCCGCAAACTCTTTACCTCCCATCAAAAGCATACGCAACGGTGGTCATCCCCGCGCTGAATGAAGCTAAGCGCATTTCTGAAGTGGTGGCCTATGCCTTGGCTGACCCTGCAACAGCTGAAGTCATTGTGATTGACGATAGCTCCATAGATGCGACGGCGGAGCTTGCACGCCTTGCGGGGGCACGCGTCTTTACCAGCAGTATGTTGGGTAAAGGCGCTTCGATGCATGACGGCATCTCACCGGCGAGCTGTGATTTTTTGGTGTACCTCGATGGCGACTTGACGGGTTTGCGCCAAGGCATTATTTCCGATCTTTGCGCACCGCTTTTGCGTGGCGACGCTGATTTTGTGAAAGCTCGCTTTGGTCGTGGGGGAGGACGTGTCACCGAATTAACTGCCAAGCCCATGCTGAAGATTTTCTTTCCCGAATTGGCGCATTTTCATCAGCCCTTGGGCGGCATCATCGCAGCAAGGAAATCTTTGCTACAGGCTCTGAGCTTCGAGGATGGGTACGGCGTTGATATTGGCTTGCTGTTAGACGCTCACTTTGCCGGCGCCAAACTGGCTGAAATCGATATCGGCTCTTTGGAGCACGACAGTCAGCCGCTGCTTGATCTGACACTGATGGCCAATGAAATTGGGCGTGTGATTTTCAGCCGTGCAAAGGCTGCCGGTAGGCTGCATGTTGAGCAGGTAGCAGCAATGTATGAATCTCAACGGCAGGCCGCTGCAGGCATTGACTATGTGCTCACCCGGCGCAAGGATCGCCAGCGTCTGTTGCTGCTTGACATGGACGGAACGGTAACGCCGGCTCGCTATGCCGTCGAGCTGGCAAAAGCCACCGGGCACGCTTCAGCGCTAATGAAGCTGTTAGAGGCAAACCAGGATGATGCTGCAACCCGCAGCGAAAGCATTGCCAAGATTTTTCAGTATGTTCACAAAAAGCAATTCGAGCGGGTTGCTCATGAATTGCTTATCCGCCCTGGGGTTGTTGAATTTGTGAACCAAATGCGGCGCCGCGGCTTTATGGTCGGTGTCGTCAGCGACAGCTATTTTGTGGCGGCTGATATCGTCAGGCGCAGAATATTTGCGGATTTTGCGATGGCACACACAATCAGCTTTGAAAACGATGTCTGTACCGGGAATATTCGCATCAATCCAGCATTTTTCCCGGGACTTGAACAAACAGCGTCTTCTTCTGCTGTTTGCAAGAGCAATGTGCTGCGGCGGTTTTTAACCGACCCCAAGGAGCCTGCCGTCAATCTTTCTTGGGTCGTTGGTGACAACATCAATGATCTAGAACTCATGCGCCTGGCAGATCGTGCTTTCGCAATTGAACCGAAGTCACCCGCCTTGGCTGCCGAGCCGGGAGTCACCGTCATCAGCTCTTTTGAAGAATTGCTGACGCTGTTACCTAATCATGAATTGGTATCAATAGCCGCTTGAGTGGTGAATCCTTTTGAGGGTTGGGAGTGCGCTGGGCTATGGATTTTGCGGCGCATGGGCGCGATGGGCGTCTTGGCCGCGCTTTTGTCTACAACCAATGTATGAACAACAGGCTATGCCAGTGCGAGCCAGTGTGGGCAGTGCTCTAGAGCCTGCACAATGGCGGCTGGGCTCCATCTTTAAATTGCAATTTGTTTATTCCAAGTTCAGAAAGAACCGATGACACGCAAAACCTACGACGAACTGCGCAGTGCGCGCTGGATGGCGCCTGACGACTTGCGCTCTTTTGGTCACCGCTCTCGCGTCATGCAGCTGGGCTACGGCCCCGAAGACTGGGTGGGCAAACCCATGATCGCCATCATCAACACCTGGAGTGATATCGGCACCTGCCACGGCCACTTCAAGCAGCGCGTTGAAGACGTCAAGCGCGGCATTTTGCAGGCGGGTGGTTTCCCGATCGAGTTGCCGGCGATCTCGCTTTCGGAGGCCATCGTCAAGCCCACCACCATGCTTTACCGCAACCTGCTGGCCATTGAGACCGAGGAGCTGCTGCGCAGCCACCCGGTTGATGGTGCGGTGCTGATGGGCGGCTGCGACAAGACCACGCCGGGCCTGATCATGGGTGCGCTGAGTGCGGGCTATCCCTTCATCTACATGCCGGCCGGGCCCATGCAAAGCGGTAACTGGAAGGGCCAGGTCCTGGGCTCGGGTTCTGACACCTGGAAATACTGGGACGAGCGGCGCGCCGGCAAGATCACGGCCAAGCAGTGGATCGAAGTGGAGGGCGGTATTGCCCGCAGCCACGGCCATTGCATGACCATGGGCACGGCCAGCACCATGACCGGCATTGCCGAGGCCTGCGGCTTCACGCTGCCCGGTGCCTCCTCGATTCCGGCCACCGACTCCAACCATGTGCGCATGGGCGCAGATTGCGGCCGGCGCATTGTGGACATGGTCTGGGAAGACCTGACACCGGCCAAAATGCTCAATCGCGCCTCGTTTGAAAACGCCATCACTGTGGCGATGGCCATGGGTTGCTCGACCAACGCCATCATTCACCTGGTGGCGATGTCGCGCCGCGCCGGCGAGCACTGCGCCGTGGGTCTTGAAGACTTTGACGCGGCCAGCCGCAAGGTGCCTGTGATCGCCAATATCAGGCCCAGCGGCAGCAAGTACCTGATGGAAGACTTTTACTTTGCCGGCGGTATGCGCGCCATGATGAACGTGCTGCGCGAGCATCTGGATTTGAGTGCCATGACGGTCACCGGCCGCAGCGTTGGCGACAACATTGATGGCGCCGAGGTCTACAACGACGATGTGATCCGGCCCTTGTCTAAGCCGATCTACGCCGAAGGCGCGCTGGCCGTCCTGCGGGGTAATCTGGCGCCGAACGGCTGCGTGATCAAGCCCAGCGCCTGCGCGCCGCATCTCTTCAAGCACACCGGCCCTGCTTTGGTGTTTGACGACTACCCGAGCATGAAAAAAGC
>JAIPDA010000127.1 GCA_021737905.1 Rhodoferax sp. | reverse complement strand
GGCGAGACCCGGTACTTGCCCACCTCGATGGGATGGAGATGATGATTCATAAACAGTGCGGTGCCCCAGCTTGGGCCGGGCACAAATAAAAAGGAAAACAAACGACTTGCAAGCAAGCCAAGGGTTCCGGTTTCCGGATGGGGCCGGAAAAGGCCGGATTTAGGCACCGCTTGGGAAGTCTTAGCTAGGAAAATAGAACAGTGCTGGCAAGGTTCAGGGCTGTGTGGGCGCTGAAAACACTGTGAAGTCCGGGCTCTGAGAAGCGCCGCGCTCTTGGGGTCAGACCACTTCAAGATTTGAATTTGGAAAGGCTTGTCACAAAAAGCTGTGCGATACCGAAGCTGCCATTGTAGCGGATATGGCCGGCTGGGACCGGTTAATTCTGAAACTGCGGGTGTAACTGCTTGATACGGCTCATGGCCATGCCGGCGGCCGCAGTGCGGGTTTCCACGCCCAGCTTGGCAAAAACGCGTTCCAGGTGCTTTTTGACCGTCATCGGGCTGGTGCCCAGAATGTCGCCGATGTCGCGGTTGATCTTGCCCTTGACCACCCAGTACAAGACTTCGGCCTCGCGCGCGGTGAGCTTGAAACTCAGGCTCATGGCCTGGATGACGGTTTCGTCGGACTCCTCGCGCATGATGATCAGCCAGTCGTCGTCGCCGGTTTGCTGGTGCAAACGGAAAGTCAGGCGCTTGGCGCCCTGCTCAATGGCCAGGCGCGGCGGCTCAAGTTGCTGCTCGGCCATGGCCAGGTGGCGGCGCAGCCAGGTCAGCACGGCCTCGGGGGTTTGCGGGGCGGCCGTGCCGTAGTAGCGCTGCAACAGCTCACGGGCCAGCGAGGTTTGCCACATCAAGCGGCCGTCACTCACGCGCACGGTGATGGTGGCGTAGCCAAAAGCGTCCAGCGCGTTGCGGGCCTGGCGCTTTTCGCGCGCGCCCTGCAAATGCACAGCAATGCGCGCCAGCACTTCCTTGGGCTTGATGGGTTTGGTGACATAGTCCACGCCGCCGACTTCGAGAGCGGCCACCAGGTATTCGGTTTCGGTGAGCCCTGTCATGAAAACGATGGGTATGTGCGCTGTCGCAGGCGAAGCTTTGAGGCGGCGCGCCACCTCAAAGCCGTCCATACCGGGCATCATGGCGTCCAGCAGGATGATGTCGGGCAAGGCCTGCGCGGCGCGCTGCAAGGCGGCCTCTCCGCCGGTCGCCACCAACACGGTGTAGCCGGACTCGTCCAGCGCGTCATGCAACACAGCCAGGTTGTCGGGCACGTCGTCGACGATCAGCACCACGTCGCTGTTGGCGCGGTCCAGAGTCTGTTCCAGCGATGGGCGGCTCACTCGGCGGCTCCGGCGGGTGTGTCGAGTTGCCGGCCCATGGCCTCAAACTGAAACTGTTTGGCCAGCAGACGCATGCCGGCCACAAAGCCGGCGCATTCGGGCTGGGCTTTTTCAATCTTATCGAGCTGGTTCAAAATGCCGCGCACAAAGCCCAGCGAGACCATGTCGCGCAAGGCCTGCAGCTCGACGGCCGCCGGCCACACCAGCGCACCGGCCGGTACTGCTGGCGCCACCGGCGCAGCGGCGGGCTGGGCCAGCCAGCGCAATTGCAAATGCCGCTCCAGCCAGTCGAGCAACTCGCTGTGGCGCACGGGCTTGAGGATGAAGTCCTCGGCGCGGATGCCGGCGTCGTTGTCCAGGCCCTTGTCAAAAGCATTGGCCGACACGATGGCAATGGCAATGGCCTTAGGGGGCCGCGACTGGCCGCCCAGCGCACGCAGCCGGCGAATGGTTTCCCAGCCGTCAATGCCTGGCATGGCCAGGTCCATCAGGATGACATCGGGCTGCAGGCCGGCGGCCAGCAAGTCCAGGCAGTCGTGGCCGCTGGCGGCGGTGCGGATCTCAAAGCCCAGCGGCTGAAGCAGGTTCACCAGCAGCTCCCGGTCGGCTTCTTCGTTGTCCACCACCAGAATGCGCCTGCGCTCGCCGGCATAGCCTTGGCGCGGCCGGCTCATCGCCGGCTCTGGCGCATCCTGGCCCGGGGCCAGCCGCACTTCCGGCAAAAACAAGCGCACACGAAACACAGAGCCGACGCCGGGCGTGCTGCTCATGGTGAGTTCTCCGCCCATCAGGTCGGTCAGCATCTTGGCAATCGTCAGCCCCAGGCCTGCGCCGGGCGCGGCCACGCCGGGCGTGTTGGCGCGGGTGAAGGGCTCAAAAATACGGTCGCGCTCGTCATCAGACAGGCCGGGGCCGGTGTCTTCAACATCGATCAGCGCCATCTCGCGGGCGTAGCGCACGCGCAGCGTGACATGGCCTTGCGCTGTGAACTTGATGGCATTGCCCAGCAGGTTGATAAGAATCTGCCGCACGCGTTTTTCGTCGGCGCGCACCACCACCGGCAGGCTGCCTTCGGTCTCAAAATGAAACTGCAAACCCTTAGCCAAAGCTTCGAGCTCAAACAGGTTGGCCATTTCGCGCACGCCGTCGGCAAAGTGCATGGGTTTGACATTGAGCGTGAGCTTGCCGCTTTCAATGCGGGCGACGTCCAAAGTGCCCTCAATCAAGGAGAGCAAATGCTCGCCGCCGCGTTTGATGACGCTCACCGCCTGGCGGCGGTGCGGCGGAATTGAGGGGTCTTCACCCATGAGCTGCGCGTAGCCCAATATGCTGTTGAGCGGTGTGCGCAACTCATGGCTGATGGCGCTGATGTAGCGACTCTTGGCCTGATTGGCCTGGTCGGCCAGTTGCTTGGCTTGTTGCAGGGCCTCGTCGGTTTGCCGGTGCGATTCAATTTCTTGCATGAGCAAATGGGTTTGGCGGTTGGACTCTTCCTGCGCCACCTGGCGGCTTTTGTGGGCCAGCACCATCCACCAGGCCACCACGCCGGCTATCACCAGCAGCGCAAAGTAGGCTTTGACAAAGCCCGAGCGCAATGCGGTCGCAGACACGCCCACCGACTCGGCCAGGGGCCGCAATTCCTGCACATACAAAAACCCTAAAACGCCTGCAAGCACCGGCACGATGACCAGCATCATCAACAAAAAATGAGCCAGGCCGGTGTCCAGGTACTGCCAGATGCTGCGCGGCAAAACCCAGCGCAGCGCGCCCGACCATTGGGCGGACAAGCTCGCTTGCGGTTTGCACATGTCGCCGCAGCGCGCGTCCAGGGTGCAGCACAGCGAGCAGATCGCGCCCTGGTAAGCGGGGCAATGCGCCATGTCGGGTTTTTCGTAGCTGCGCTCGCAAATCACGCAGCGGCTTAGGCTGTGCGCACTCAACGCATCCTCGCCTGCCTGGGCCGTTGCAGCCCCGGGTTCGCTGCTGCGGGCCATGTAGTAACGCCCGCCGGTGGCCCAGGCGATCAGGGGTGAAGTGACCAGCGCGGTGACCATGGCGATCACCGCAGAAAAAGCCTGCGCCAAGGGGCCGAACACACCCAGGTGCGCCGAGACCCCCAGCACCGAGGCCAGGCCCATGGCACCTACGCCTACCGGGTTGATGTCATACAGGTGGGCGCGTTTGAACTCGATGCCCTTGGGCGACAAGCCCAGCGGCTTGTTGATCACCAGGTCGGCCACCACCGCCATCATCCAGGCAATCGCGATGTTGGAGTACAGCCCGAGCACTTCGCCCAGTGCCTTGAACACATTCATCTCCATCAGCATGAAGGCGATCAGGGTGTTGAACACCACCCACACCACGCGCCCGGGGTGGCTGTGCGTGAGGCGTGAGAAAAAGTTAGACCAGGCCAGCGAGCCGGCATAGGCGTTGGTCACATTGATCTTGAGCTGCGAGACCACCACAAACAGCGCGGTCGCCGCCACCGCCATGCCGTAGCTGGGGAACACGTACTCGTAAGCGGCCAGGTACATCTGGTTGGGGTCGACGGCGCGATCTGGCGGCACCATGTTGCGGATGGCCAGGTAAGCCAGCAACACACCGCAGAGCATTTTGACCACGCCCAGCAAAACCCAACCCGGCCCGCCCGCCAGCACGCCGCCCCACCATCGCCAGCGTGTGGCCGGGGTATGCACGGGCATGAAGCGCAGGTAGTCCGCCTGCTCGCCCATTTGCGTGATGAGGGCAATACCTACCGTTAAACCAGCACCAAACAGGTGCAAATTAAATCCACCCCCTGGATTTAATTCACCTGCATAGTGCACAACCCCGGCGAACGCACCAGGATCGCGCATCAGCACATAGACAAAAGGCAGCACCAGCATCAGTAACCAGACTGGCTGCGTCCACATTTGCAAGCGGCTGATGGTGGAGACGCCGTGCGTGACCAGAGGAATCACCACCACGGCGCAGATCAGGTAGCCCCAGACCGGCGGGATGCCCAGCGCCAACTCGAGCGCATAGGCCATGACGGCGGCTTCCAGCGCAAAAAAAATGAAAGTGAAGGAGGCGTAGATCAGTGAGGTGAGCGTTGAGCCGATGTAGCCGAAACCCGCGCCCCGGGTGAGCAAGTCCATGTCCACGCCGTAACGCGCGGCGTAAATGCTGATGGGCAGACCCGCCAAAAAGATGATGAGCCCGGTGGCCACGATGGCCCAGAAAGCGTTGGCAAAGCCGTATTGCACCAGCAAAGTAGCACCCACGGCTTCGAGAATCAAAAACGAGGCAGCGCCAAAAGCCGTGTTGGCCACCCGCCACTCAGACCACTTGCGAAAGCGCTGCGGCGTGTAGCGCAGTGCGTAGTCTTCCATGGTCTCGCTGGCAACCCAGCTGTTGTAGTCGCGCCGGATCTTGATGATGCGCTGCACCGGGGAAGGCGCGCGCATCTGCGGCAAGGGTTCGGGTGGCGAAAGTGGGAACGGATCGTTCATGGGCAGGCGGGCTAGCTCTGCATGGTGCAGTTTCTGTGCCACGGCGGCGCGGCCCGGCCGAACGTGGCACTGTTCTTGCCTTTTGAAGACTCGGGCCTGCGCAGCCGGCCCACCTGGAGAAACTATGGAACTGACCCCCCGCGAAAAAGACAAGCTGCTGATTTTCACCGCCGGCCTGCTGGCCGAGCGCCGCCGCGCCCGCGGCCTCAAACTCAATTACCCCGAAGCCGTGGCACTCATCAGTGCCGCCGTCATGGAGGGCGCGCGTGACGGCAAGACCGTGGCCGAGCTCATGAGCGAAGGCCGCACCCTCCTCACCCGCGCTGACGTGATGGAGGGCATCGCCGAGATGATTCCCGATATTCAGGTTGAAGCGACTTTTCCTGATGGCACGAAGTTGGTGACGGTGCATCAGCCGATCACTTAGCTAGCTCACCCTGTTGCGGCTCGCTTCGCGTAGCCGCCTCCCCCTCAAGGGGCAACAGCTGCAGCCCGGCAAAGCCGGTTCCGCGCTGTTACTTGGAAATTTGGTTAGTCGGTTTTTTACTTTTGTTTTTCATTTTTGGAGCCCTTGATGTCTCAACAAATTCTGAAACTGCTCTCCTTAGTGTTTGCCTTTCTTGCATGCGCACCGGCGCTGGCGCATGAGGGTCATGGTTTGGGCGGCTCGCATTGGCATGTGACGGACGCCTGGGGCTTTGTGGCGCTGGGTTTGGGCCTGGCGGCTGCGGTCTGGTTTTCCAAAGGGGGCAAATGATGGCCATGGTCCCTGGTGAATATTTCATTGACGAGGGCGAGCACGCGCTCAACCCGGGCCGCCGCACGATCACGCTGGTGGTGCAAAACACGGCCGACCGGCCCATCCAGGTGGGCTCGCACTACCACTTTGCAGAAACCAACGCAGCGCTGGGCTTTGACCGCGCGGCCGCGCGCGGCATGCGGCTGAACATCGCGTCGGGCATGGCGGTGCGCTTTGAGCCCGGCCAACAACGCACGGTAGAACTGGTGGACTATGCGGGCGAGCGCAAGGTTTTCGGTTTTCGCGGACTCACGCAGGGAGCACTTTGATGGCCGGCATTGGACGACGCGCTTACGCAGAAATGTTCGGGCCCACGGTCGGCGACCGGCTGCGCCTGGCCGACACCGAGCTGACGATTGAAGTGGAGGCCGACTACACGCTGCGCTCCGGCGGCTACGGCGAAGAAGTCAAGTTCGGCGGCGGCAAAACCATCCGCGACGGCATGGCGCAGTCACAGGCCACGCGCGCGCAAGGCGCGGTAGACACCGTCATGACCAACGCGCTGATCATGGACCACTGGGGCATTGTCAAGGCCGACATCGGCTTGAAGGGCGGCCGCATCGCCGCCATCGGCAAGGCGGGCAACCCTGACGTGCAACCTGGCGTGGACATCATCATCGGCCCGGGCACCGAGATCATCAGCTGCGAAGGCATGATCGTCACCGCAGGCGGCATTGACTCGCACATTCACTTCATCTGCCCGCAGCAAATCGAGGAAGCGCTGAGCTCGGGCGTGACCACCATGCTGGGCGGCGGCACCGGCCCGGCCACCGGCACCTTTGCCACCACCTGCACGCCGGGGCCCTGGAACATCGAGCGCATGCTGCAAGCGGCCGACGCCTTTCCCATGAACCTGGGCTTTCTGGGCAAGGGCAACGCCAGCTTGCCGGATGCACTGCACGAGCAGATCGATGCCGGGGTGATCGGCCTTAAATTGCACGAAGACTGGGGCACCACGCCAGCGGCCATCAGCAACTGCCTGGACGTGGCGGAGGCCACCGACACGCAGGTGGCCATTCACTCCGACACGCTCAATGAGTCTGGCTTTGTGGAAAACACCATCGAGGCCACCCAGGGCCGCAGCCTGTGCGCCTTTCACACCGAAGGTGCGGGCGGCGGCCATGCGCCGGACATCATGCGCGTGGTGGGCGAAGCGAACTTTTTGCCATCGTCCACCAACCCGACCATGCCCTACACCGTCAATACGCTGGACGAGCATGTGGACATGCTGATGGTCTGCCACCACCTGGACCCGTCGATTGCCGAAGACCTGGCTTTTGCTGAAAGCCGCATCCGCAAAGAAACGATTGCGGCTGAAGACAT
>JAIPDA010000126.1 GCA_021737905.1 Rhodoferax sp. | reverse complement strand
ACAGCGCCGCGCTGGAACAAAGCAGGCCAACGGCCAAGACCAGCAAGAACAAACCCGACAAGACTCGACGCACCAGAGGACCACCTTAGTCAAAGACATCACTAAACCCGTTGGCTATGATAATTCAGCCATGCACACACCAACATCCGCTGCAAACCCGACCCCGCCAGCCTGGAGCTTCTCGGGCCAGCTTGAACTCCATCACATGGGCGTGATTCGCGTGGCAGGTGCTGACGCCGCCACTTTTTTGCAGGGCCAGCTGACCCAGGACGTGCTTCAGGCCAGCCTTCATGAGGCCAGACTCGCGGCTTTTTGCAATGCCAAAGGGCGCATGCAAGCCAGCTTTGTCGTCTTCAAGCGCAGTCCTGAAGAATTGCTTTTAGTCTGTAGCCGCGACTTGCTGGCCACCACGCTCAAGCGCTTGTCAATGTTTGTGTTGCGCGCCAAAGCCCAACTCAGTGACGCCACCTCGGAGTTCAGCCTGATCGGTCTGATGGGTGACGCTGTCGCCGCGCAAGGCGCAGACGGCCGGCAGACCTGGTCTACAACAAACAACGGCCCTGCCAGTGTCGTGGTGTTGCCCTCTGGCGCCGGTGTGGTGCGCGCTTTCTGGTGCGCGCCGGTTGGCACGGCCCGGCCTGATGGCCCTGCCATCACACCGCAAGCCTGGGCCTGGGTCAGTGTGCGATCGGGCGTTGCCATGCTCACGCAGCCTATTTTTGAAGCATTTGTGCCCCAAATGCTGAACTACGAATCGATTGGTGGCGTGAGCTTCAAAAAAGGTTGCTACCCCGGCCAGGAGGTCGTCGCCCGAAGCCAGTTCCGCGGCACGCTCAAGCGTCGCGCCTACTTGGCCCACTCGGATGCAGCTTTGTCCAGCGGGCAGGAAATTTTTCACAGCATAGACCCCGAGCAACCCTGCGGCCTGGTGGCCGCCGCCTGCGCTGCGCCCGATGGCGGCTGCGACGCCATCATTTCCATTCAAACCGCTGCGGCTGCCAGCGGCAGTCTGCACATCGGCGCGGCCGGTGGAGCCACCCTGAGCTTGCTGCCACTGCCCTACCCCTTGCTTGAAGACATTTAAGCGCTGAGCATGTGCCTGCTGGTTTTGGCGATTGGCGTCTCAAAACGCTGGCCCCTGGTGCTGGCATCCAACCGGGACGAGCACCGCGCCCGCGCTACCCTGCCGCTGGCCCGCTGGACCAGCGATCAGGGGGTCACTGTGCTCTCAGGCCGCGACCTGCTCGCCGGTGGCACCTGGCTGGGCTGCACGCCCGAAGGCCGCGTCGCCATGCTGACCAACGTGCGCGAAGCTACTGCGCTACCGGCGCGTTTAAGCCGGGGTGACCTGCCTATGCATTGGTTAAACGGACACATCAGCGCGACAGATTTTTTAAACCAGCACGACCCAAGCGACTTCGGCGGCTGCAATCTGATCATTGGCGACTATGCGAGTGCTCAATGGCATTGGGCCAGCAACCGTGAATTCCAAGACAAAGGTGCAGGCCCAACGCGCATCCAAGCCAGTAAGGGCTGGCACAGCCAAATGTTGAAGCCCGGGATTTACGGTCTTTCCAATGCCTTTTTAGACACGCCCTGGCCCAAGACGCTGGCGCTGAAAGCCGCTATGCAGCAGGCGCTGGATAAAGCCATGGCCAGCGGCAATGAATCTGACTTGCTAGATCCCCTTTGGGCGGCATTGGCCAGCACTGAGCGCGCTGCATTGAACCAATTACCAGACACCGGAGTGCCTGCCAGCCAGGAGCATGCGCTGTCCAGCGCTCTGGTCGACATACCTGAGAGGGACTATGGCACCCGCAACAGCAGTTTGCTGTGGATACAGGCCGGCCAAAAACCAAGCCCATGCGTAGCCACGCTTTGTGAAAAGTCCTGGCCCGGAGATACCGTTCGCCTGCAATGGCCCCTGTCGGCTTGAAACCCTTATCTGCTTTTTAGCAGACTCAGAGACATTTTGATGTGCGCCAGATCGTCTTCTTCGAAGACGGGGCCATACGCCAGGTAACCCATTTTTTCGTAAAAGCCTCTGGACGTGCATTGCGCGTGCAGCTTCACCATGCTGTGCCCACGTTGCAGAGCCAGTGCCTGCAATGCACGCAATACGCCAGAGCCCAAACCGGTTCCTCGCAAGCTCCGTTTGACAGCCACGCGTCCTATTTTGGCCTGGTCGTTATCGCTGCTCAGCAGCCTGCCGGTGGCCACCGCCTGTCCCAGCCCGTTGTAAGCCACCACGTGCATGGCATGTGCATCATGCAAATCGACCTCTGACTCCAGTGCAATGCCTTGCTCTTCAACGAAAACCTCGATGCGCAGCTCCAAAGCGTCGTCACTGAGTTCATCCCAGCTGCCGCCCTTGTAGTGGACGACCGGCAGACCGGCCTCAAAGTCCTCAGTCACCTTGCGCAAGGCTGCCGGCACAGACATCGGACGCTGGCTCACCGGGCTGGCAAAAACGAGTATTTGCTCGCAAGTCACCAGCAATGCATCACCCAGAAAAACCGCACCCTCTAAAACGATAGAAGAGTTGCCGATACGGGCGCATCGCATACGGACGTCGAGCAAGTCATCGCAACGTGCCGGGGCAACGTACTCCAAGCTGAACTTTTTGACACACAGCTGACCGCCAAGTTCGGCCATGGTCTGGTCATAGGGCAATGACAGCGTACGCCAGTACTCGGCTTCGGCCGCGTCAAAATATTTCTGGAAGTGGGCATGCAAAACAACTTTGTGCGCATCAACTTCAGACCAGCCTACGCGCTGCTTGTGAGAGAAACGAAAATTCTGTTTTGCCGCTACAACGGACTTAGGCGTCATTGAACAGATCTTTTCTCAATGTCTAGGGAAAGTAAAAAACTGAGATTGAAGGCTGATGTTACTTCCATCAATCTTGTGGCAAGCACTTATCATGCGCTCAAGCAATGCACTATGGTCTACGTGTAACTACTCGGTATTTATTCGTACAGATTGGTAACAAATGCCATTGTGGCAAGCTAAGGCAGCAATCAAAATCCTGAAAACCCATGGCGCAAATCAATTACATCACTCAGATCCAGTTTGAACCCGGCGCTGTCAAGTTGCTGCGCCAGGAGTGCCAGCGGGTGGGCATCACCCGGCCGCTGATCGTCAGCGATGCCGGCGTCAAAGCTGCTGGGGTACTGCAAAAAGTGCTCGATGTCTTGGACGGCGTGCCGCTCAGCGTCTTTGACCAGACCCCATCCAACCCGAACGAAGCCGCCGTGCGCGCAGCTGCCGCGATGTATGCCGCAGGCCATTGCGACGGCCTGATTGCCGTAGGCGGCGGCAGCGCCATCGACTGTGCCAAGGGCGTGGCGATTCTGGCCACACATGAGGGGCCGCTCAAGACCTACGCCACCATTGAAGGCGGCTCGCCCAAGATCACCGAGCGCGTGGCGCCCCTCATTGCCGTGCCCACCACCAGCGGCACCGGCAGCGAAGTCGCACGCGGCGCTATTTTGATCGTGGACGACGGCCGCAAGTTGGGCTTTCATTCCTGGGGCCTGGTGCCCAAAGCGGCTATCTGCGACCCCGAGCTCACGCTCGGCCTGCCGCCCGGCCTGACGGCCGCCACCGGCATGGATGCCATTGCGCATTGCATGGAAACCTTCATGGCGCCGGCCTTCAACCCGCCGGCCGACGGCATCGGCCTCGATGGTCTGGAGCGCGGCTGGGCCCACATAGAGCGCGCCACCCGCAACGGGCAAGACCGCGAGGCTAGGCTGAACATGATGAGTGCCTCCATGCAGGGCGCGATGGCCTTTCAAAAAGGCCTGGGCTGCGTGCATTCGCTCAGCCACAGCCTGGGCGGGGTCGATCCGCGCCTGCACCACGGCACCCTGAACGCCATGTTCTTGCCGGCGGTGGTGCGCTTCAACGCGCAAGCCGAATCCATGCAAAAAGAACGCCGCCTGGATCGCATGGCGCGCGTCATGGGCCTGGCCTCGGGCAGCGACATTCCAGAAGCCATCCAGGCCATGAACGACCGGCTCGGTCTGCCCACCGGCTTGGCGGCCATGGGCGTGACGCCCGATCTGTTTGATCGCGTGATTGCCGGCGCCCTGGCCGACCACTGCCACAAGACCAACCCGCGTATTGCCACAGCCGACGATTACCGGGCGATGCTTCAAGCATCTATGTGAACCAGCTTAGCGGCTGGCGCAAACGAATCAAAGCGGCTCGACCCGGTACATGTCCGGCTTGAGCAGCCATTCCTGAAATTCATCGGCCAGTTGCTCGCTGGCCTTGGCGGCAGCGGTCCATGCTTTCACGCGGCCGGGCAAGTCGTTGCCGTAGTGCGTGAAGTCGCTGCGGTCGGGCAGTTTGCCCTTGGGCAGGCTTTGGACCCAGTCGGGGTTGGGCGCGAGCAACAGCATGTTGTCCAGGAAATCAGTGGCGCCGTGCCGCCACTTCAGGCTTTTGTCGAGCCAGCCGGGAACCACCGCTTGCTGGAAATGCGGGTAAAGCACCAGGCCGGCGCCGGTGTTTGATTCGTCGCGCGGCGCATGGGCGTAGTCCAGGTGCAGGTGGTAATCGGTGATGCCGCCGTCCCAGTGCGCACCCGGCGGTGCGCCTGGAATGTCGTGCACGGCGCGCAGCACAAAGGGGATCGAGCAGCTGGCTTGCAGGGCCGGGTTGAAGTTGGCCTCAGTCAGCTGAATTTGCCGGGTGCGGTAGTCACCCGTGGCAAAGGGCAGGGGCGCGTCGGACGCGCCCGGTGCGGGCGCTGAAAACACCACGCGCTCCAGCCACGGGCCCATGGCCTTGCGACTGACCACATTGGTCAAGAATGCTGCGCCATAGCCCAGAGGCGTACCTATCGGATGTTCGCGGCTGAGCACATGGCGGCCGCGCGAGGTCACAACATGCAGCCGGTACCGCGGGTGTTGCAGCACCTCATCAATGCGGCCACCGTAAAACGCCTTCAGGCTCTCGCCAAACTTCTCGCTCACAAAATCAGCGCTGGGCCGCTTCTGGCCGGGCTACAGTTCGTAGTGCTGGCCAATGTAGTCACGCTCCAGCCGCTCAAAGGCTTGCACCGGATCGTTCAGGCAGGCGGTGGCCATGCGCCAGGCGCCAATCGAGGCGCCCACCAGATGCACAGGCTGCGAGGATTGCGTCAGCCACTGCCCAAAAATAAAACGGTCCAGCGGCCCGAGGATCAGCCCCTTGGGTCCGCCCGCCGCACCGGGCACCACGCCGATGTCTTGCGGCCGCAAGCCGTTTTGCGCGATGTGACGGCGCGCGGTGGGGCCGGCGTGAAGGCGAAGGGCTTTGAAGGAAGGCATGGCCGCAGGTCAGCGTGCAGGCTTACCGGCCCGGTTTTCGGCCCAGTTTTCCAGCCTCAAACCGCTCACGCGTTCGAACTCGCGCAGGTTGTTGGTCACCAGGGTGCAGTCGTCAGCCAGCGCGTGGCAGGCAATCCAAAGGTCGTTAGCGCCTATCGGTGTGCCCGCTGAACGCAAGCGGGTGAACTCCAAGGCATAGTGCTGGCAGATCGACGGTGCGCAGCTGTAGCGAACCGGTACCACCCGCGACAAGGCCTCCAGCTGGCGCAGCACCTCCGGCTTGCGGCTGCTGCGCTCGGCACCCATTAATAGTTCTGCATAGCTGACAAATGACATGCAGATGTCGTCATCAGCCGCCAAAGCGTTGACACGGTCAGCAATCCAGGGCGGCTTGTTCTTGATCAGGTAGATCAGGATATTCGTGTCGAGCATGTACCTCACAGCGCTTCCCGGTCTTGTGCACTTTGCTGCTCGCTGCGCTGCGCCTCCAGCACCTGCACGAACTCATCACTGAAGGCGTCTAACGCGTCCAGCAAGGCCGCACCCCGGTCGTTTTGAACCGGATGCAACACCAGGTCGCCCTCGGCGTTGCGGGAAATCTCGACCCGGCTGCTGTCAAGGCGGAACTCTTGCGGAATCCGCACGGCCTGGCTGTTGCCGTTCATGAAAACCCGGCTGATGGCTGAAGACATGGAAGACCCTTTGTACACACAACGAGTGTGTACTTTAGGATCAAGATGATCGTTTGTCAAGCCGGGCCTGGCCAGCCTCCGTCGAAAGGGTTTTACTTTTTCAAGCCCTGCAGCTTGGCAAAGGCCGAGGCCATGGCGCTGCCCTGCCCTGTGGGCTCGGGCCGCTGGCTGTAGCTTTGGTTATGGCCTTGGTTATGGCCTTGACTCGCGTTGCGGTTGGGCGCGCGTTCGCCGCGGGCGGCGCCTTCGAACTTGTTGTCACGCGGGCCGTCGCGGCGGGCGGGTGCGGCGTCGAGCTTCATGCTCAAGCCAATGCGTTTGCGCGCCACGTCCACCTCGGTCACGCGCACTTTGACGATGTCACCGGTCTTGACGACTTCACGCGCGTCGGTGACGAACTTGTTGGCCAACTGGCTCACATGCACCAGGCCGTCCTGGTGCACGCCGATGTCAATGAAGGCGCCGAAGGCGGCTACGTTGCTGACCGTGCCTTCGAGCACCATGCCTTCTTTCAGGTCCTTGATGTCTTCCACGCCGTCGTTGAAACGCGCCACCTTGAAGTCCGGGCGCGGGTCGCGGCCCGGCTTTTCCAGCTCGGCCAGGATGTCCTTGACCGTGATGACTCCGAATTTCTCGTTGGCAAACAGCTCGGGGCGCAGGGTTTTCAGCATGTCTGCGCGGCCCATGAGTTCGGCCACCGGCTTGCCGGTGTGCAGCATGATTTGCTCGACCACCGGATAGGTTTCCGGGTGCACGCCGGTGCGGTCCAGCGGGTTGCTGCTGGCGTTCAAGCGCAAAAACCCGGCACTTTGCTCGAAAGTTTTGGCGCCCAGGCCGGTCACTTTGAGCAAGTCGGCGCGGCTGCCAAAGGCGCCGTTGGCGTCACGCCAGCGCACCACCGACTTGGCTACCGTCTGGCTCAGGCCCGACACACGGGCCAACAGCGGCACGCTGGCGGTGTTGAGGTCCACGCCC
>JAIPDA010000125.1 GCA_021737905.1 Rhodoferax sp. | reverse complement strand
GGGTGCGGCGGGGGGCGTCCACCTCGATCACCTGCTGGGCAATGGCCGCGATGTGCAGCACCACAGGGGCCACTTCCACCCGCGCCGGTGCCTTGAGCAGCCCGGCGGCCAGCGCCTGCACCGCAGGCGGCAAGGTGGCCGAGAAAAACAGGTTGTGCCGCCTCGCGGGCAGCAGCGCCAGAATGCGCTGAAGCTCTTGCTCAAAGCCCAAGTCCAGCAAGCGGTCGGCCTCGTCCAGCACCAAGGTCTGCACCGCCGACAGCGACAGCGCGTTGTGATCGGTCAGGTCCAGCAAGCGTCCGGGCGTGGCCACCACCAGGTCGGCACCGCTTCGCAAACCCATCATCTGCGGGTTGATGGACACGCCGCCAAACACCACCGTGACTTTGACTGCCTGCGCCTCATGCCGGGCCAGCAACCGCGCCACCTCGCCGATTTGCACGGCGAGCTCCCGCGTGGGTACCAAAATCAAAGCTCTCACACGTCTTTGCCGGCCCGCTGCCGGCACCAGGTTTTCAGCCAGCGCTTGCAGCACAGGCAGGCAAAACGCCAAGGTCTTGCCCGAGCCGGTTTCGGCCGAGGCCAGCACGTCGCGCCCGGCCAGCACCAAGGGGATGGCCTGGGCCTGCACCGGGGTAGGCGTGTCAAAGCCCTGGTCGGCCAGTGCGCGAAGAAGGGTCGGCGACAGACCGAGAAAAGAAAAGGACATGCTGAAGGAATTCTGAGCCGCCGGGGCTCTGGCTGGGATCGACGGGACCCACGAAACCGGTGAGGCGAAAGTGCGAGTTTACGCGCCGGTACCTTTGGTTGCGATAGCAGGCCGCATAATCGTGGCCTTCCAGGGGCACCTGCCAGGCGCCGCACTGTACCCAACCGCATGCTGCAGCTTTAAGGTCTTCCGTGAGAAAAACGTTCAAACTTCAGGTCGAAGGCAAACACCCGGACCGTGTGCTGGACGCCATCAAACACGAGGTTCGCAAATACGCCAAACGCCAGCGCCGCGTGCCGCTGCCGGCCGGTGTGGACTTCTGGGACTTTGACTGCAAGTTCGGCAGCGCTGAAGAAAGCGCAGAGCCTGTGCACCTGGCCGAAATCATTCAACGCATGGACGCGGCCGCAGCCGAAGGTGCCGCACAAGTTTTTGTTGAAATGGTGGCCAAGGAAGGCCGCCGCCGAGTGCGCCCTGCGGGTGAGTTAATGGCAACGCAGGCTGATGGTTTTGACGACCCCAATTCCGAAGGCGGCGACAACGACAACGATGACCTCAGGCCCTGATGTCGAACTCCGCGTCGCCCATGTAGCGGTGCGGGCCCAAGGCCGCCGTCAGTGCAGCTGACTCTGCCGCCTGCCACTGGCTGAACAGCTCCAGCTCTTCGCTGCTCAAGGCATCGGCTGATGGCGTGTCGCCATGCAAAGCCACCAGTCGGCGGTACATGGTGAAGACCGGCAAAACCAATGCGGCATCGCCCAGCGCATCGTTCAAAGCCTTGCAAAAGCGTTGCTCCGCCTGACGTTTTTGTTCGTCGCTCACATCCTCGTAAGCAAACAAACGCACGGTGTAGCTCAAGGCAAGCCTTGCGCTGACATGGCCTGACCCAGCTGCACCGGCCCACCGGCATGCCATGCAGGGTTGAACTGCATAGCCCCGGCGGGAAACAACATCACCACCGTGGAGCCCAGCAAAAACCGACCCATTTCCTCGCCCTTTTTCAGCAGCACCGGAGCGCTCTGGCCTTCGTAATGCCATTGGCGAAGGGTGTTTTGACGATCCAGCACGCCGTGCCAGACTGTCGCCATGCTGCCCACGATGGTGGCGCCCACCAGCGTCAGAACCATGGGGCCCAGCGCAGTTTTAAACACACAGACCACACGCTCATTGCGCGCAAACAAGCCGGGTACGCCGCGCGCGGTGACCGGGTTCACCGAAAACAAATCGCCAGGCACATAGACCATTTGCAGCAAGCGGCCATCACAAGGCATGTGAATGCGGTGGTAGTCCCGGGGACTGAGGTAAAGGGTGGCAAAACTGCCGCCGCGAAACTGCGCGGCCAGCGATGCGTCTCCGCCGACCAACGCGGTGGTCGAGTACTGGTGTCCCTTGGCCTGGAAAATCTGCTCGCCCTCGATAGTGCCGAACTGGCTGATGGCGCCGTCAACCGGGCAGATCAGCGTGGCGTCGGCCAAGGGCCGGGCACCGGGCCGCAGGGCCCGGGTGAAAAAATCATTGAAGCTCAAATAGCTGCCAATGTCCGGGTTGGCTGCCTCGGCCATGTTCACCTGGTACTTGCCGACGAACCAGCGGATCAGCGCCGTGGTCACGCGGCCGCGCTGGCGCGAAGCCACCCAACCGGCAAAAGCCGTGAGCGCTTGTTTGGGCAACAGGTACTGGGCAAAAACTTTGAAGCTGTCAGACACACAAGCTCACGGATTGGATTGGAAAGTACTTATCTTAAAGGCCCACATTCAATGGGCATCCGGCCCAGGCACTGTGCTTGACGGCAAGCACACAGCTCAGTAAGCTCTCGCGATGCGCTTTTGTTCGACTTCGCCCTTTTTTGCACCTTCATGGTTTGCCGTTTTGATGGCTTCAACCCTGATGATGGGCACCCCGGCGCAAGCAGCACCCGCCGTTGACGAACTTGACAACTGGCTGGCCAACAAAGGCATGCTCTCGCAAATGTCGCAGGCCAGCCAAAGCGTTACGAACAAAGCCTCTGAGCTGGTGGTTCATGCCATGGGATTTCTGGGCGTGCCTTACCAGCGCGGGGGCGGTACGGTAGAAACCGGTTTTGACTGCAGCGGCTTTGTCAAAGCCATATTCGAGCAGACCGTCGGACTGGTGCTTCCCCGCAAAGCCGAACAACAAGCCGCTGACACGCAGCGCATCGACAAAAAAGAACTGGTACCCGGCGATCTGGTGTTTTTCAACACCATGCACCGGGCCTACAGCCACGTTGGCATTTATGTGGGCGATGGCAAGTTCATTCACTCGCCCAAGCCCGGCGCAGAAGTACGCATTGAAAGCCTGGCTGCCGCCTACTGGAACCGTCGCTTTGACGGTGCCCGCCGCGTTGGCAAGGGCGCTGAAGAAGCGGGCAAGGCCGCAGTCGTTTTGCAATGAAGGCGTGAACGGCCTGCTCAGGCAGTCAAAGCGCTTGCACACAGAAAATCGAACTCACCGGAGTTAGCGGATACCCTAATGAAAGATTGACGCCTGCCCGTTCTGGTTGAGCTAGCATAGAAGAACCTTTTCGCTATCTCTTTAGGAGTATCCATGTTCAAGTTCAATCGTCTGCTGACCGCGCTGGTCTGTGTGGGCTCTTTCGCCTTTTCTGCATCTGCCGCCGCTCAGGGTCGCCTGACTCTTTATTGCAGCTCTGATGAAGCCTGGTGCCAGCAGGCTAAAACTGAATTTGAAAAAGCCAGCGGCGTCAAAGTGGACATGACCCGCAAGAGCTCCGGCGAGACCTATGCCCAGATCAAGGCCGAGTCGGCCAACCCCAAGGGCGACATTTGGTGGGGCGGCACCGGTGACCCTCACCTGCAAGCGGCCGAAGAAAACCTGACGCAGGCCTACGTTTCCCCCAACCGCCGCCGCATCGCTGAATTCGCCATGAACCAGGCCAAGGCGTCCAAAGACCGCACCATAGGCATTTATTCCGGTGCGCTGGGATGGGGTTACAACGAAGAACTGCTCAAAAAGCAGGGCCTGCCGGCACCGCTTTGCTGGGCTGACCTGATCAAGCCTGTCTACAAGGGCAAGGTTCAGATTGCCAACCCGAATTCCTCCGGCACGTCCTACACCGCCCTGGCCACGCTGGTGCAAATGATGGGTGAAGGCGAAGCTTTCAAATACCTCAAGGCGTTGCACAAAAATATCAACCAGTACACCAAGTCGGGCTCAGCGCCCATCAAGGCCGCAGGTTCCGGTGAGACGGTGGTGGGCATTGTTTTCCTGCATGACGCCGTCGCTGTAGCCGCTGCCGGTTTCCCCATCAAGTCAGTCACGCCTTGTGAGGGCACCGGCTACGAAATCGGCTCCATGAGCATCCTCAAGGGCGCCCGCAACGTGGACAACGCCAAGAAGTTCTACGACTGGGCTTTGACCGCCGAATCGCAAGGCCGCGCCAAAGACGTCAAGTCCTTTCAGGTGCCGTCCAATCTGGACGCTGCAGTCTCGCCACTGGCGCCTGATTTGTCCCGCATCAAACTCATCAACTACGACTTCGTCAAATACGGCTCGTCGGCCGAGCGCCGGCGTTTACTCAAAAAGTGGGACGATGAAGTGGGCTCCTTGCCCAACAACTGATTGAGCATTTTTCCTCGATGAAATCTGTTGGCTTGGACAGGCCCGCACTGGGCCTGCTCCTGGTTTTTCTGGCGGGCGTTGCTCTTTTCCCCTGGTACATGCTGCAAGACGGCTTCTGGAGTTTCCAGTGGTTGTCAGGCTATCCGCTGTACCCGGAGCACGCGCCGGCATTGTTTCTTCTGCTTCAGGGCAAAAACCTCTGGCTAGCGCCTGTGGTGGCCATTGCGTTTGCGGGTCTGGCCGCAAGCCTGGCGCCCTTGCAAGCGCGTGTACGCGGCGAGCTGATCGGCTGGCTGGGCTTGCTGGGCCTGGTCTACATGGTGTGCCAGGGCTACAGCTTTGGCTTGCAGGGCTGGTCTTTCAATGTCTTGGGTGATTGGTTCGGGCCGACCGAGCAGCGGCAGTTTGGCATGGGCTACGGCGCGATCGTGGCGGGCATGTGCATGCTGTGGATGCTCACCTGGGGCCTGTCGGTCAGCGGACGCATCACGCAAGACCCTTTTGTGTCCGGCTGCCTGGGCAGCATCATTGGCCTGGTAGCCTTGTTCATCATGTTGCCGGTGTTTCAAATGCTCCTGGCGGCATTTCGGGGCGAGGACGGTCTGGCCCTGGGCGCGCTGCTGGACCGCCTGCTGGACCCGAAGATCTGGCGTCTGCAGTGCCTCAATGGCGTGGGCCAATGCGGCGTGGCCTGGAACTCACTGGCCCTGGCCATTGCCGTCGGCCTGGGCAGCACCGTGCTGGGCCTGGCTTTTGCGCTGGTGCTGACCCGCACGCGCGTGCCTTTCAAGGGATTTTTCAAATCCCTGTCGCTGCTGCCCATCATCACGCCGCCTTTTGTCATCGGCTTGTCGGTGATTTTGTTGCTGGGCCTCTCGGGTGTGGTCACGCAGTGGATAGGCCAGGTTTTTGGCATTGAGCCGAGCCGCTGGATTTACGGCTTTTGGGGCGTGTTTCTGGCGCAGTTGCTGGCCTTCACGCCCATCAGTTTCATGGTGCTCATTGGTGTGGTCGAGGCCATCAGCCCGGCCATGGAAGAGGCCTCACAAACCTTGCGCGCCAACAACTGGGTCACCTTCAAAACAGTCACCTGGCCGCTGATGCGCCCGGGCCTGGCCAATGCCTTCTTGCTGGGCTTCATCGAAAGCATGGCCGACTTCGGCAACCCGCTGGTGCTGGGCGGCAATTTCAGTGTCTTGTCTACCGACGTGTTTTTTGCGATTGTGGGTTCACAAAACGACCAGGGCCGTGCCGCCGTGCTGGCCATCATCTTGCTGGCCTTCACTGTGGGGGCGTTTGTGCTGCAAAACGTCTGGCTGGGCAAAAAACGCTACATCACTGTCAGTGGCAAAGGCGACGGCGGCATGCACCCGCCCCTGCCCGGCTTCATCAGCGCCGGCGCGATTGCCATCACGCTGTTCTGGACCCTCTTTACGCTGGTCATCTACTTCATGATCGTGTACGGCAGTTTTGTGGAGTTGTGGGGCCGGGACTGGTCGCTGACCCTCAAGCATTACATCAAGGGCTTTGAGATTGCTTTCAATGACTTTGGTCTGCACTGGAAAGGTTCGGCCTGGAGCAGCCTGGCCACCACCTTGACCATTGCCGTGGTGTCGGCGCCGCTGACGGCGGCCATCGGCCTTATCACGGCCTGGCTGCTGACGCGCCAGCAGTTCGCGGGCAAACAGATGTTTGAGTTCGGCACCATGCTCAGCTTTGCCATTCCGGGCACCGTCATCGGCGTGAGTTACATCGTTGCTTTCAACGTGCCGCCCATCGAGTTGACAGGCACCGCCGCCATTTTGGTGATCTGCTTTGTGTTTCGCAACATGCCCGTGGGTGTGCGCTCCGGCATTGCTTCGCTGTCGCAAATTGACAAGAGCCTGGACGAAGCTTCGCTGACTTTGCGGGCTTCTTCGGCAACCACCTTCAGGCGCATCACCCTGCCCCTGATCCGGCCGGCCATCCTGTCAGCACTGGTCTACAGCTTTGTGCGCACCATGACGGCCATCAGTGCGGTGATCTTTCTGGTCAGCGCGCAGCATGACATGGCCACCAGTTACATCATCGGCCGCGTTGAGAACAACGAGTACGGCATTGCCATCGCTTACTCCACGGTGTTGATCGTCATCATGCTGCTGGCCGTCCTGATGTTCCAGGCCATCACCAACGGCAGGCAACTCGGTCGCCGGGGCATGCGCGACAGCACTTCTACCGCCGCATTTGCAGGATCGACATGAACCCACTTTCTCTTCAAAATTCTGCCTCTGTGGTGCTGGAGCAGGTTGTCAAACGCTACAACCCGCAAGGCCAGGCGGCTGTGGACAATGTCTCGCTGCGGTTTGAAGCCGGCAGCCTAACTACATTGCTCGGCCCCTCGGGCTGCGGCAAGACCACCACACTGCGCATGATTGCCGGGCTGGAGACCGCGACCTCGGGGCGGATCCTAATCGGTGACAAAGATGTGACGCGACTGCCCGCCACCGAGCGTGATGTCTCCATGGTGTTTCAGTCTTATGCCTTGTTCCCCCACATGCGGGTGAGCGAAAACATTCGCTATGGCCTCGAAGTCAGCCGCATTCCCCGCGACGTGATGCAAGCCAAGACCCGGGAAGTGATGAAGCTCATGGGCCTGGAAGCTCTGGGCGAGCGTTATCCGCACGAGCTCTCAGGCGGTCAGCAGCAGCGCGTGGCCGTGGCCAGGGCGCTGGTGCTCGAACCCATGGTCTTGCTGTTTGACGAGCCGCTCTCCAACCTGG
>JAIPDA010000124.1 GCA_021737905.1 Rhodoferax sp. | reverse complement strand
ACGCCGCTGGACGACTTCAACAACCCGCGCAAGGCCGGCATCATTGCCGTGGACCTGGACGACGGCGACTTTTTGATCGGCGCGGCGCTGACCGACGGCAAGCACGATGTGATGCTGTTCTCGGACGGCGGCAAAGCCGTGCGCTTTGACGAGAACGACGTGCGCCCCATGGGCCGCACCGCGCGCGGCGTGCGCGGCATGATGCTCGAAGAAGGCCAAAACGTGATTGCCATGCTGGTGGCCGAAGACGAGCAGCAAAGCGTGCTGACCGCCACGCAAAACGGTTACGGCAAGCGCACCTCGATCGACGAGTACACGCGCCACGGCCGCGGCACCAAGGGAATGATCGCCATTCAGCAAAGCGAGCGCAACGGCAAGGTGGTGGCCGCCACGCTGGTACATACCGATGATGAAATCATGCTGATCACCGACCGTGGCGTGCTGGTGCGCACGCGCGTCAGCGAGATCCGCGAGATGGGCCGCGCCACGCAGGGCGTGACGCTGATTGGGCTGGATGACGGCTCCAAGCTCAGCGGCTTGCAACGCATCGTTGAAAACGACGCCAGCTTGGACGCCGCTGACCCGACGTCAGACACCGAAGGCGACGCAGGCACAGACGGCGCGGCAGGTTCTGCCGACTGACCATGCTGGCACAGCACCGCGCCCCGGCGCTGCCGCGATGAGCCGGCCCTTTAATTTTTCGGCTGGCCCGGCCGTTCTTCCGGAAGAAGTGCTTGAGCGTGCCGCCGCCGACATGCTGGACTGGCACGGCAGCGGCATGAGCGTCATGGAAATGAGCCACCGCGGCAAAGAATTCGTATCGATTTACGAAGCCGCCGAAGCCGACGTGCGCGAGTTGCTGGCCGTGCCCGAGGGCTTCAAAATTCTCTTCATGCAGGGCGGTGGTATTGCAGAAAACGCCATCGTGCCGCTGAACCTGTCACGTGGCGAGCGCGCCGACTTTGTGGTCACCGGCGTCTGGAGCGAGCGTCCGCAAAAAGAAGCGCGTAAGTACTGCGACGTGAATGTGGCCGCCAGCAATGCGGATACCGGCCACACCACCTTGCCCGACGCCGGCAGCTGGAAGCTCAGCCCCAACGCCCGCTATGTGCATGTCTGCAGCAACGAGACTGTGCACGGTATTGAAATGCACGAACTGCCCGACCTCAAGGCCCTTGGCTGCGATGCCCCGCTGGTGGCCGACATTTCCTCACACATGTTGTCGCGGCCGGTGGACTGGTCGCGCGTGGGCTTGGCATTTGGCGGCGCGCAAAAAAATGTAGGCCCTGCCGGGGTGACCCTGGTGTTTGTGCGCCAGGATTTGCTGGGGCACGCCATGGCGCACTGCCCCTCGGCCTTTGACTACAAGATCGTTGCTGACAACCAGTCGATGTACAACACGCCGCCGACTTACGGCATCTACATCGCCGGCCTGACCTTCCAGTGGCTCAAAGCACAGGGCGGTGTGGCAGCCATCGAGCAGCGAAACATCGCCAAAGCCAAGATGCTGTACGACTTTATCGACAGCTCAGATTTTTATGTCAACCGCGTTGCAACAAATTGCCGCTCGCGCATGAACATACCTTTTTTTCTGGCCGACGAATCGCGTAACGATGCTTTTTTAGCTCAGGCTAAAGCTCGCGGCCTGCTGCAACTCAAGGGCTACAAAACCCTGGGCGGCATGCGCGCCAGCCTGTACAACGCCATGCCTCTGGCCGGGGTTGAGGCGCTGGTGAGTCACATGCGAGAATTTGAAAAAGAACACGCCTGAGCCGGGACAGAACCATGACAACCAACTTGCCTGAACTCCGCATCCAAATTGACAAGCTCGACCGGGAGCTGCTCACGCTGCTCAACCAGCGCGCCCGCGTGGCTGAAGAAGTCGGCGAGGTCAAGCGTCGCGAAGGCTCGCCCTTCTTCAGGCCCGATCGCGTGGCTGCCGTCATCGAGAAAATAAAGCAAGCCAACACCGGCCCACTGAAGGGTGAACATGTGGAGGCCATCTGGCGCGAAATCATGTCCGCCTGCCTGGCGCTGGAGACGCCTGTGCGCGTGGCCTACCTGGGCCCGGCCGGCACCTTTAGCGAACAGGCGGCGTTGCAGTTTTTTGGCGCCAGCATCGAGCATGTGCCTTGCACCAGCATCGACGAAGTGTTTCGCGCCACCGCCGGCGGTAGCGCCGGCTACGGTGTGGTGCCGGTTGAAAACTCGACCGAAGGTGTGGTCTCTCGCTCGCTCGATTTGTTTTTGAACTCTCCACTGCATATCGTGGGAGAAACCAGTTTGATGGTGCGCCACAACCTGCTGCGCCTGTCAGACTCGCTAGAAGGTATCGAGGTGGTTTACGCGCACCCGCAGGCCCTGGCCCAGTGCCAGGGCTGGCTGACCGCGCACCTGCCCAATGCCGAGCGGCGCACCGCCTCCAGCAACGCCGAAGGCGCTCGTCTGGCCACCACCAACCCGGCCTGGGCCGGCATTGCCAGCGAACGTGCCGGTGTGCAGTTTGGCTTGCACAACGCGGCCCACGCTATTCAGGACGACGCCTTTAACCGCACGCGCTTTGCCGTGGTTTGCCTGCCTCAAACCCTGCCCGCACCGGCAGCGTCGGGCAAGGACTGCATCAGCCTGATCGTGTCAGTCCCCAACCGGCCGGGCGCGGTGCATGACATCCTGGGGCCGCTCAAGACACACGGCGTGTCGATGACGCGCTTCGAATCGCGCCCGGCCCGCTCGGGCCAGTGGGAATATTACTTTTACATCGACCTGCAAGGCCACCCTTCGCAACCGCATGTGAGCGCTGCTCTGGCAGAGTTGCAGCAACTTTGCGCCTTCTACAAAGTGCTGGGTAACTACCCTGCGGGCGATTGAGGCGCAAACTCAAGTGTTCAAACAACTTGGCCTGATTGGCTGCGGCCTCATGGGCAGCTCGTTTGCCCTGGCACTCCAACGCGCCGGTCTGGTTGAGCGCGTGACTGGCTTTAGCCCCTCCCCCTCCAGCACGGCCATGGCCCTGCAAATGGGTGTGATTGACAAGGTGGCGGCCTCTGCGGCGCTGGCTGTCGAGGGCGCCGACCTGGTGCTGCTGGCCGTGCCTGTGAGCGCGACGCCAAGCACGCTGCAAGCCATTGCCCAGGTCATTCACAAAGACACGCTGGTGATGGATGTGGGGTCCACCAAAGGTGATGTGGTGCTGGCTGCAAGAAACAGCCTGGGCACCTTACTTCCCTGTTTTGTGCCGGCGCATCCGATTTGCGGCAAAGAACTGTCGGGCGTGCGAAACGCGGAGGCCGGCTTGTACGCTGGCAAAAAAGTCATCCTCACGCCGCTGCCAGAGACTGCGCCCGCGCAAGTCGCGCTGGCACGTCAGCTTTGGCAGGCGCTGGGCTCACACGTCAGCCAGATGAGCCCCGAAGCTCATGACGCAGCTTACGCTGCCGTCAGCCACCTGCCGCATTTGCTGGCCTTTGCCATGATGCACAGCCTCCAGGGGCAAGACCAGGGCGAGCAGTACATGGCGCTGGCGGGTTCGGGCTTTCGTGATTTCACGCGCATCGCCGCCAGCGAGCCGGCCATGTGGCGCGACATCCTGCTGGCCAACCGCGACGAGTTGCTGGCGCAATCGCACCTGTTTCAACAAAGCCTTCAAGCGCTGGAGCAAATGATCATCACCGGTGATGCCGCGCTACTGCACAGCGCTATCACCCAAGCCAGCCAAGCGCGCACCCGCTGGGCGCAGTCCTCAGGCCCTTCTTCACCGCATCAGGATTGATTCAGTTTCATGTTTGATATCGAGTCGCTGGACATTCCGCCTCTGACCGGCGCGCACGGCACGGTGCACCTGCCGGGCTCCAAAAGTATTTCCAACCGCGTGCTGTTGCTGGCCGCGCTGAGCCGGGGCAAAACCGTGGTGCATGACTTGCTGGCCTCGGACGACACCGCCGTGATGCTGGCTGCCCTCAAACAGATGGGCTGCAGTGTTGAGCAAGCCGGCCAAACCGCTGTGATTGGCGGGCTGGGCGGCAAGCTCTTGAACCGCCAAGGCAAGCTGTTCATGGGCAACGCCGGCACCGCCATGCGCCCGCTGACGGCCGCGCTGGCACTGCTGGGCGGCGACTATGAACTCTCGGGCGTGCCGCGCATGCACGAGCGCCCCATCGGCGACCTGGTCGATGCGCTGCGCCAGCTTGGCTGCAGCATTGACTATCTGGGCAAGGACGGATTTCCGCCCCTGCACCTGAAGCCTGGCAAGCTCGCGCTGAACAAACCCATTGCCGTTCGCGGTGATGTGTCTAGCCAATTTCTGACAGCCCTGTTGATGGCGCTGCCCCTGGTGGCCGAGCAAGACATCCGTCTCGAAGTCACCGGCGAGTTGATCTCCAAGCCTTACATCGAGATCACGCTGAATTTGTTGGCGCGCTTTGGCATCCAGGTGGGGCGCGAGGGCTGGCAAAGCTTCACCATCCCGGCCGGCAGCCGCTACCAGTCGCCCGGTGAAATTCATGTTGAGGGCGACGCTTCGTCGGCCAGCTACTTTGTGGCGCTAGGCGCCATCGCCACCGGCGCCGGCCACAGCATTGACATACGCGGCATCGGCTCGGCCTCGATCCAGGGCGACATCCGCTTTGTCGAAGCCGCGCAGCTGATGGGTGCCAAGGTAGAAAGCAGTCCCAATTCGCTGAAGGTCTCGCGCGGCGCCTGGCCGCTCAAAGCCATTGATCTGGACTGCAACCACATACCCGACGCCGCCATGACGCTGGCCGTGATGGCGCTTTATGCCGACGGCACAACCACGCTGCGCAACATTGCCAGCTGGCGCGTGAAGGAAACCGACCGCATCGCGGCCATGGCCTGCGAGTTGAGCAAACTGGGGGCAGTTGTTGAAGAAGGCGCAGACTTCATTCGCGTCACGCCGCCGGTGCAGTGGCGCAGCGCTGCCATTCACACTTACGACGACCACCGCGTGGCCATGTGTTTTTCGCTGGCGGCTTTCAATCCGGCCGGCCTGCCGGTGCGCATATTGGACCCCAAATGTGTGGCCAAGACATTCCCTGACTACTTTGAAGCGCTGTTCGCGCTCACCCAGGCGCGCACAGCCGACATCCCGGTGATCTGCATCGACGGGCCGACGGCTTCGGGCAAGGGCACGCTGGCCTCTTTGACGGCGCAGCGCTTGGGCTATCACTACCTGGATTCGGGCGCGCTTTACCGCCTCACCGCCTATGCCGCGGGTCGGGCCGGCGTGTCGCTGGACGATGCGGCCGGCGTTGCGGCCGTTGCCGCGGCCCTGCCCGTGCGCTTTTCGGGTGAGCAGGTACTGCTGGCGGGCGAAGACGTGTCAGACGCTATTCGCACCGAAAGCGCCGGCATGGCCGCTTCGCAGGTGTCGGTGCATGCGCCTGTGCGCGAGGCCCTGCTGGCGCTGCAACGCGGCTTCAGGCAACTGCCCGGCCTGGTGGCTGACGGCCGCGATATGGGCACGGTCATATTCCCGGATGCCGCGCTCAAAGTCTTTTTGACAGCCAGCGCCCGCTGCCGCGCCGGGCGCAGGCATAAGCAATTGATTTCAAAGGGTATTTCGGCTATACTAGCGGCCATTGAGCAGGACTTGGAAGCGCGCGATTTGCGAGACTCATCTCGCCAAAGCGCACCTCTGAAACCTGCTCAAGACGCCAAGCCATTGGACAATTCCGAACTGACGATTGAGCAATCCATCGCAGTTTTGATTGACTGGTGGCGCGGTAACCGGCCCCTCTGAAGCAGCGCGCCTTTTCAATCCGGCGCCGCCTCAAAGGGTTCACAACTTAACCCGCGGCCCTTCAAAAGCCGCACCAAACCGCCGCAGTCAGCTCTAAAAACGATAGCAATGGTGCTATCGGAACACTGTTCTGGGGATTAGGAAACTTTAATGTCTGAATCTTTTGCCGCCCTTTTTGAAGAATCTCTCAAGCGCTCCGAAATGCGCACGGGCGAAGTTATTACCGCTGAAGTCATCCGCATCGACCACAACCATGTGGTTGTCAATGCCGGTCTGAAGTCCGAGGCCTATGTGCCTCTCGAAGAATTCAAAAACGACCAGGGCGAACTCGAAGTCCAGGTCGGCGATTTTGTGGCTGTGGCCATCGACTCGGTCGAAAACGGCTACGGTGACACCCTGCTGAGCCGAGACAAGGCCAAGCGCCTGGCCTCGTGGATGAGCCTGGAAAAAGCCCTGGAATCCGGCGAATTTGTCACCGGCCAGACCAGCGGCAAAGTCAAAGGCGGCCTGACCGTTCTGGTCAATGGCATCCGCGCTTTCCTGCCAGGTTCGCTGATCGACACACGCCCTATCAAGGACTTGACGCCCTACGAGAACAAGACCATGGAGTTCAAGGTCATCAAGCTCGACCGCAAACGCAACAACGTGGTGCTGAGCCGCCGCGCTGTGGTCGAAGCCAGCATGGGCGAAGAACGCGCCAAGCTGATGGAAACCCTCAAAGAAGGCACTGCTGTCAAAGGCATCGTCAAGAACATCACCGAATACGGTGCATTCGTTGACCTGGGCGGCATCGACGGCCTGCTGCACATCACCGACATGGCATGGCGCCGCGTGCGTCACCCGAGCGAAGTGGTGACAGCCGGTCAGGAAATCGTGGCCAAGATCCTGAAGTTCGACACCGAGAAAAACCGTGTCTCGCTGGGTCTCAAGCAAATGGGTGACGACCCTTGGATGGGCGTGGCCCGCCGCTACCCGCAGGCTACCCGCCTGTTCGGCAAGATCACCAACATCGCCGACTACGGCGCATTTGTCGAACTCGAGCCGGGCATTGAAGGCCTGGTCCACGTGTCCGAGATGGATTGGACTAACAAGAACGTGGCCCCGAACAAGCTCGTCGCCCTGGGTGACGAAGTCGAAGTCATGGTTCTGGAAATCGACGAAGACAAACGCCGCATCTCGCTGGGCATGAAGCAGTGCAAGGCCAACCCTTGGCAGGAATTTGCCCAGGACACCAAGCGCGGCGACCGCGTCAAGGGCCCGATCAAGTCGATCACGGACTTCGGCGTCTTTGTGGGTCTGGCTGCCGGCATCGACGGCCTGGTGCACCT
>JAIPDA010000123.1 GCA_021737905.1 Rhodoferax sp. | reverse complement strand
GCCGGCTCAGCTGGGCCGCCTCGGCGGATTTGTTGCTGTCCGGTTTACTGTGGCTGCTGGACACCCGCGACGAAACCACGCCGGCCGGACAGCCCCAAGCGATTCACAGTGCGGCCCTGCTGGAACGCGGCGAATACCTCAGCCGCGCTGGCAACTGCATGAGCTGCCACACTGTGCCCGGCGGTGCGCCTTATGCCGGCGGGCGCGGTATCGACACGCCCTTCGGTACGGTGTTCTCCAGCAACCTCACGCCCGACCGCGACACTGGCCTCGGGAACTGGAGCCCAAGTGACTTCTGGCGCGCCCTGCACAACGGCCGCTCCAAAAACGGCCAGCTGCTCTACCCGGCGTTTCCTTACACCAGCTACACGCAAGTCAGCCGCGCCGACAGCGACGCCCTGCACGCTTATTTGCAAAGCCTGCCGGCAGTGGCCGCCAGACCACCGGCACACACCTTGCGCTGGCCCTTCAATACCCAAGCGGCGCTGGCGGTCTGGCGGGCGCTTTATTTCAGCCCTGGCAGCTTTGTTCCTGAGCCCGTTCAAAGCGCTGAGTGGAACCGTGGCGCCTACCTCGTGCGCGGCCTGGGCCACTGTTCGGCCTGCCATTCAGCGCGCGACGCGCTGGGCGGCAGCAGCCCGCTGGACCTGGCAGGCGGCCTGATACCGATGCAAAACTGGTATGCCCCCTCACTGAGTGCCAAAAATGAGGCCGGGCTGGCCGATTGGCCGGTGGGCGAGGTGGTGACGCTCTTGCAAACCGGTGTCGCACCGCGTGCCTCCGTGCTCGGCCCCATGGCCGAGGTGGTGTTGCACAGCACCCAGTACATGAGCCCGGCTGACTTGCGTGCGATGGCGGTTTATTTAAAGGGCCTGCCGCACACCGACACCCTGGCGCCCGATTTGCCCAGCGCCGCGCGGGGCCCACGGGCCACGGCCCTGGCCACATCAAGCAGTGCCAGGGCCGGCGCGCAGCTGTATGAAAACCACTGCGCTCAATGCCACGGCGACAAGGGCCAGGGCGTGGCAGGTGCGTACCCCGCATTGGCCGGCAACCGCGCACTGAGCATGCCGGCTACCACCAACCTGGTGCAAATTGTGTTGTACGGCGGCTATGCGCCGGCCACGGCCGGCAACCCCAGGCCCTATGGCATGCCGCCTTTTATGCTGGTGCTCAGCGACAGCGAAATTGCCAACTTGCTGACCTACTTGCGCAGCGCCTGGGGTCACCAGGCCGGAGAGGTTTCTGCGCTGGACGTCAACCGCGCGCGCAGCGGAGCCCAGCGCTAAAAGGCCGCCGGTTTCAAAGCCGGTCTCGCCGGGCCAGTTCCGGAAAGTAACGCAGCCAGGCCGCAGCAATCAGCAGCGTTCCCACGCCGCCCAGCACCACAGAGCCAACCGGCCCCATCACAGCAGCCGTGGCACCCGACTCAAATTCACCCAGCTGGTTGGAGGCACCGATGAAAACAGAGTTCACAGCACTCACACGCCCGCGCATTTCGTTGGGTGTTTCCATTTGCACCAGGGTCTGGCGCACCACCACGCTGACCATGTCGGCCGAGCCGGAGAGCGCCAGCACGGCCAGTGACAGGACAAAACTGGTGGACAGGCCAAAGACCACCATGCACAAGCCATAGACAGCCACCGCCCCCAGCATGCGATAGCCCACATGCCGTTGCAGGGGCCAGCGCGTGAGGAAAGCCGACATGAGCACCGCACCCACGGCAGGCGCTGCGCGCAGCAAACCCAGGCCCCAGGGGCCGACCATCAAAATGTCTTTGGCAAACAGGGGCAGCAATGCGGTGGCACCGCCCAGCAACACCGCGAACAAATCCAGTGACACCGCGCCCAGCAAGGCCTTGCGCTGCCAGACAAAAACCAAGCCTGCCAGCAAGCTGCGCACGGTCACCGGCTCATCCGGCGGGGGCAGGTGCACATAGCGCACGCGTGACATCAAAACACATCCAATGAAGAACAAGCCCGCGCAGCTCGCATACACCGCTGTGGCACCGGCCACAAAAATCAAGCCCCCCAAAGCCGGCCCACCAATCACGGCAGTCTGCATGCCGCCGGCGCTAAAAGCCATGGCGCGTGAGAGCAAATCCGGCGGCACGAGTTGCGGCATCAAGGCCTGCTGGGCCGGCATTTGAAAGGCCCGCGCTGCGCCCAGGGCCACCGACAAACCCAGCAGCAGTTCACGCGAGGCCCAGGGGCCGACGGCGAACAGTCCTTCGGTGGCGGCCATCAAGACCAAGGCCACCAGACCCTGAACCAACAGACAAACCAACACAATGCGCGCGCGGTGCAGACGGTCAGCCACATGCCCGGCCACCAGCGTCAGCAGCAAGGCCGGCAAAAACTGAAACAAGCCGACCAGACCCAAGTCCCAGGCACTGCCAGTCAGCTCGTACATTTGCCAGCCCACGGCGACCATCAACATCTGCTGGCCACTGATGCTGGCCAGCCGCGAATACCAAAGGCGCATGAAGGCCGTCTGGCGGGTCAAGTCAGAAAAGTTGTGCAAAGCCATGGCGCAGCAGCTTAACAGTGCCGTCTGCAGGCGAAGGCTCAAGCATCTGCAACGATAATGGGTCTCACGGGCAGCAGGCCCGCATCCAACCCACAGGAGCACACCATGGCAAAAGGTCAACAATCCCAGAAGATGGTCAAGAAACCCAAAAAAGACACATCGCCACCGAAAACGGTTTCTCCGGACGCTGTGCGTCCCACCATCGTCACCGTGGTGCCTGTGCGCGGCAAGCTGAAAAACAAGTAATTCAGCGCCCGCCTTTTCGTCAATTCACCGTGAAGCCTGAGTCCGAAGCCGGCCTGCCCGCAGCGCAGCCTGGCGTGCAAGCACCGCCCGCACAGCGCGGCAACCCCTTGCACGGGCTCACGCTCGAAGCCATCGTGACCGCCCTGGCAGCCCATTACGGCTGGGAAGAACTGGGCCAGCGCATACAGATTCGTTGCTTTGTGCTGGACCCCAGCGTGGCCTCCAGCCTGAAGTTTTTGCGCAAGACCCCCTGGGCACGCGAGAAGGTTGAAAGCCTGTACCTCTTCATGCTGCGCGAGCAAAAACGCAGTGCTCAAGCCTGAACCGTCTGTTTTGGCGTCCATGCCTATGGCGCCATCGGGCCTCTTGAAATTCCACTTGGTTGACGAGGCACTGCTGGTGCTCGACAAACCCGCCGGCCTGCTGTGTGTGCCCGGGCGCGGCGAGGGCAAACAAGACTGCCTGAGTGCGCGCGTGCAGGCGCAGTACCCCGATGCGCTCATCGTGCACCGGCTGGACATGGCCACCTCGGGACTGCTGCTGATGGCCCGAGGCCCGGCCGCGCAACGCGTTTTGAGTCTGGCTTTTGCCGGGCGGCGCGTGCACAAGCAGTACACCGCTGTGGTCCACGGTCTGGTGGCTGATCCGCCGGACGCAGCTGATACACCGCCCGGACGGGGCCTGATCGATTTGCCGATTGCCGCCGACTGGCCCCGCCGGCCGCTTCGCATCATTGACGCTGCGCTGGGCAAACCCAGCCAGACGCGCTGGCGCATTGAAAGCCGTGACAGCGTTGCCGGCACAACCCGACTGCTGCTCGAACCCCTGACGGGCCGTACCCACCAGTTGCGCGTGCATTTGCAAGCGATCGGTCACCCCATCGTGGGCGATGCGCTTTACGGCCTTGACGAGTCGCCAGCGCAGCCCGGACGCCTGCATTTGCACGCCAGCGCGCTGGCCTTTGCGCACCCGGTGACCGGCGAGCCCTTGCATTTCACCAGCACCGCCACTTTTTGATTGGAGAAACAATGAAACCCCAGCATCTCACCATTTTGACCGGCGCTTCACGCGGCATGGGCCTGGCCATGGCTGAACAGTTGTTAGCGCCAGGCCACACGCTCTTGTGCATTTCTCGGCAAGCCAACCCGAAACTCGCAGAACGCGCGCCAGCCCTGGACGCGCAGCTGATGCAATGGACTGAGGACCTGGCGCAAGCCGAGGCAGTGAGCCAGCGCTTGCTGGCCTGGTTGCAGGGTCAGCCAGGCGACGGGTTTGCAAGCGCCACCCTGATCAACAACGCCGGCGTGATTCCGCCGATTGCGCCACTCAGCCTGAGCGATCCGGCTGAGCTGGCGCAGGCGCTGCGCGTGGGGCTGGAGGCGCCCATGATGCTGAGCGCAGCATTTTTAAGCGCCACCGGCCACTGGCCGGCCAAGCGCAAGATCCTCAACATTTCATCGGGTCTGGGCCGCCGGGCCATGGCTTCGCAATCGGCCTACTGCGCGGCCAAAGCCGGCATGGACCATTTCACCCGCTGCCTGGCGCTGGACGAGGCGCTCAAACCCCGGGGGGCCAAAGTCTGCTCGCTGGCCCCAGGCGTGATCGACACCGACATGCAGGTGCAGTTGCGCTGCGCAGACGATGCACTGTTTCCGGACCGCAAAGGTTTTGCCGGCCTGCATCAAGGCGGGCAGCTGACTTCGCCGCACGAAGCGGCCAGTCGGGTGCTGGCATATCTTGCACGGGCTGATTTTGGACAGAACCCGGTGGCAGATGTGCGGGAGTAGCGGACGCCGTGAAGCAGAATACAGGGATGGATCCCCGCCTGCGCGAGGATGACGCGGGGAAAGCAGTCACGCCTGCTGTTAGTCCGTCATTCCTGCGGTTAGTCCGTCATTCCTGCGGTAAGTCCATCATCCGTGCGGTAAATCCGTCATTCCTGCGGTAAGTCCATCATCCCTGCTGTAAGTCCATCATTCCTGCTGTAAGTCCATCATTCCTGCGGCAAGTCCGTCATTCCTGCGCAGGCAGGAATCCATCTTCGCTCCTCTGACAAGAGCCGCCTTTAGGGCTCGATCTTCACGCCCTTCCAGAAGGCCACGCGGTCCTTGATGCTCTCGGCTTCAGGCTTCGGGTCGGCGTAGTACCAGGCGGCGTCGGTGTTCATCTCGCCATTGACCAGCAGCGAGTAATAACTCGCCTGGCCTTTCCAGGCGCACATGGTGTGGTGGTTGCTGAATGTGACATGGTCGCGGTTGAGCGCGCTGATGGGGAAATAGTGATTGCCTTCGAGCACAACGATGTCGTCGCTCTCGGCAATCACGGTGTTTTGCCAGATGGCTTTCATGGAAATTCCTGAAGAAGTTTGCAAAAGATTTAAACGCCGCCCTGCGGATGGGTCGGGTCTATCCACAGCACGGTCTGCGGTTTTTCGGCGGGCTCGATGTCCAGGTTGACGGCCACCGCCTCGCCATCGCTGCGGCACAGCACGCATTCGAGTGGCTCGGTCGCACTGGCGTTGATTTCCTGGTGCGGCACATAAGGCGGCACATAAATGAAGTCCCCCGGTCCGGCCTCGGCCGTGAACTCCAGGTGCTCGCCCCAGCGCATGCGGGCACGGCCACGAATCACGTAAATGACGCTTTCAAGAGGACCGTGGTGATGGGCACCGGTCTTGGCATTGGCATGGATGGTGACCGTGCCGGCCCAGAGCTTTTGCGCGCCCACGCGGGCAAAGTTGATCGCCGCCTGGCGGTCCATGCCCGGCGTCTGCGCGGTGTTGCCGTCGAGCTGCCCCGCGCCGATCACGCGCACGCCATCGTGTTTCCACAAGGGCGCGTGGCTGTGGTCGTGATGGTGGGGATGCCCGTCTTGGCTCATGGGAGTCCTGATTTATTTGTAGCGTTCACGCGCCAGCGCCGCGCCCTTGGCCAGCGCCTCCAGCTTTTTCAGCGCGACTTCGCGGCTCATGGGCGCCAGGCCGCAGTTGGTGCAAGGCAGCAGCCGGTTTTTAGGCACGTATTGCAGGGCTTTGCCGATGGTGTCGGCGATCTGCTCGGGGGTTTCGATCTCTTCGCTGGCGACGTCGATAACGCCGACCATCACGTCCTTGCCTTCGAGCAGCGCCATCAGGTGCGGCGGCACATGCGAGTGGTAGCACTCCAGGCTGACCTGCTGGATGCTGCTCTTGGCCAGCGCAGGGAAGATGGCTTCATACTGACGCCACTCCTGGCCCAGCGTCACTTTCCAGTCGTCGTTGGCCTTGATGCCGTAGCCGTAGCAGATGTGTACGGCGGTGGTACAGGTCAGGCCACGGGCCGCAATCTCCAGCGCAGCCACACCCCAGTCGGCCGCCTCCTTCATGTACACATTGAAGGCCGGCTCGTCAAACTGAATGATGTCCACACCGTCGGCTTGCAGCGCCAGCGCCTCCTGGTTGAGCAGCTCGGCAAAGGCCATGGCCATCTTGACTTTGTCGCCGTAAAAGCGATCGGCCACGGTGTCCACGATGGTCATGGGGCCGGGTAAAGTGAACTTGATTTTTTTGCCTGTGTGCGCGCGCAGCAATCGGGCCTCGGTCGCATGCACACGGCCTTTGAGGCGCAATGTGGAGACGACCTGTGGCACCATGGCGTCATAGCGGTTGTCGCGAATGCCCATCTTGACCTTGTGATCGAAGTCGATGCCTTCGACCTGCTCCAGAAAACCGTGCACAAAGTGCTGGCGCGACTGCTCGCCGTCACCGATGACGTCCAGGCCCGCGTCTTCCTGCGCCTTGATCCACAGCAGCGTAGCGTCCTGCTTGGCCTGCGCCAGCTCGGCGCCTTCTGCCTTCCACTGCGGCCAGAGCTTTTGCGTCTCGGAAAGCCAGGCGGGTTTGGGCAGGCTGCCGGCAATGGTGGCGCTGAATAAGGGGGTGCTCATGAAAACTGTCTCCGTGCGGGGTTGGTGTCAATCGGGTCGGGGCGGGCAAAGCCGGCGCCACGCCACTATAGCGACAAGTCAGCAACGGTCCGAAAAGCGTTTGTGCAAAAGACTGTTCCAATAAGCCACTTCGACAGACTGACCCAAAGAAATCGCCATGGCACTCAAAGCCACCATCTACAAAGCCCAATTGCAAATCGCCGACATGGACCGCAACGTCTATGCCGACCACACGGTGGTGATTGCACGCCACCCCTCCGAAGCCGATGAACGCATGATGATCCGGCTGCTGGCCTTTGCCCTGAATGTGACGGCCGACGACAACAAGGGCAAGCTCGAATTTGCCAAGGACCTGTGGGACGTGGACGAAGCGGCGCTCTGGCACAAGGATTACACCGACGCCATCCTGCACTGGATCGACGTCGGCCAGCCCGATGACAAGCGCCTGATGAAAGCCGC
>JAIPDA010000122.1 GCA_021737905.1 Rhodoferax sp. | reverse complement strand
GCCCGGTGGCCGGTCTGGCCGCAGGACTGGGGCTGGCGGCTTTGGCTTCCCACCTCGGCTTTGGTGAGGAGTTGGCCTCTATGTTGATGATGGGCTTGTTGGCCGTCGCAGTGATGGTCGCCATCGGCTTTGTGATGCGCAAGCGTGCGGCAGGGCAACAAGCCCAGGCAAACCAAAGGGGTGGCCTTCAGTACGCGCATGAGACCGGAAGTGAGTCACAAGGCGCACACCGAGCTGATCAGGGCGCGCAGGCCTACAAAGTTGCCATGCCTGCAGCAGGGAGTTTCCAAAGTGGATCCGTCATCGGCTCAGGCATTGGCTCCGGCATCGGTTCAGGCGTCGCTGCCAGCCGTGTGCCAGCAGATTTTGACACCGCCAGTTTCGAGCGCAACGCCAAGGCCAACTTCATTCGTTTGCAAGCGGCCAATGATGCGGGCGATCTGGACGATATCCGCAAGTTCACAACACCCGAGATGTTTGCCGATCTGAAACAGGAACTGGTCAACCGGGGAACTGCAGTTCAGAAAACCGAGGTGCTCAGCATCAACGCTGAAGTGATCGAGGTCGTGGAAGAAGCTGATCACTATGTGGTGAGTGTCCGCTTCAATGGTGTGATCAGCGATGGCGGCCAAGAACCGAATGAATCATTTGACGAAGTCTGGCACTTGATGAAAGCCCGTCAGGACGGCAGTGGATGGGTTTTGTCTGGGATTCAACAAATTTCCTGACACCGTCGTTTTTTAGCTTTTCATCGGGCCGGGTCACAGGCTGCATAGCCTGCACCCAGGCCCGATTTTTTTGCCTTTCGTCAGGCCGACTTAGGCTCCTGCGCATCAAATTTTTCGTAGAACTGCCGCATCTCTTCCACAGACATGTGTTTGGCCGGCTCGTTGGACCGCGAAGCGCGTTCGAATTCAAAGTGGGCATCTTCACGCAGCTGGCCGGGCCTCAGGCCGTTGAGCAAGTCACCCGCCTCTGTGCTGCCAATTTTTGCGGGCGCGCTTTGCGCGGCCTTGAAAAGATGCTCTTTGCTCAAACGGTATTGCCGCATCAGCAGCGCAATCTCTTTGAGGCCCCTGGCAACTTCAGCCTCACGCGCCTTGGTGCGCGCCAGTTCCTGCTCTTTCTTCAAAAGTGCATCTTGGGCTAGCGCCTCGGCGATTTTCGCGTCCAGGGCGTCTTTCAAAATTTGTAGTTCAGCAATAGATGGCATGGTGTGCTCTGATTGGGTGGGCATTGAAATGATTCGCTTTTCTGGAATGATCCTAACGAATAGATATCCTGAGAACACCATGAATCCCCATGAATCCTCAGCGTTCCTCTCAGTTTTGAGCTGCTGCGGGTGATAAATTGCAATCAGCAGGCTGTAAGCACCCGCCCCGGGTGGTTTCAAAGCAGGCATAAAGCCGTTTCGGGCTGATCAAATTCATGCGCCCTTTTTTGTTTTTACTGTTTTCAGTGCTTTTTGTGCTGCCTGTTCAGGCAGTCCAGGCAGTGCAGCCTGCGCAGCCCGGCGCCTTGCTGTCAAAGGCTTACCTCAAAGACGCTACCGGAAACGCAGGCATTGACAGCCTTGCGGCGGCAGACTTCAAACCGTATGCGGGCAACTTTCAGATGTTGTTTGAAAACCATCCCTTGTGGTTGCGTCTGACGCCTCAGCCGGCCTCTGCAGGGGCGGTCAGCGGACCAGGCACCGCGGGCCCGTTGGTGCTGCGTGTAGGCCCCCATTCGGTAGACAGCATCGAGTTGTATGAACGCGAAGCGGGGCAATGGGTTCGGCGAATCGCCGGCGACCAGCACCCGAAGACCCAGAACATCTGCCCTGACGATTACCACTGTTTTGCGCTTGAACCCGGGCGAGCCGCAGAAGAGCCCGTTTATTTACGTATTCAGACCAACGGTCTGGCCGCCATACACACCCAATTGCTGCAAGGCGCCGAATTGATGGCGGTCGTGACCTCTCGCGTGACCGATCTGACTGTCTCGATGACGCTGGCCCTGTGCTTGCTCATGATTGGCCTGTTCTTGGCGTGGCACGGCAAAACACCGCTCATGATGGTTTATTGTCTGTTTCAGACTTCAGTCATTGTTTTTCTGGCCTCCAACAACGGCTACATGCTGCGCCTGCTGCCGATGGTCGCGCCGGAAGGACATAGTTTTTTGGGCCAGGCCTCACTCATCGTGCGTTATTTTTTAATGGTCTTGGCTGGCTGGGTCGTGCTGGCTTATCACAAGCCTACGCGCAATTACCACCTGCTTTGTTTGGGTCTTGCCCTGATAAGCGCAACCAGCATGGCGTTGCTTTGCCTGGGCCAAATACAAAACGCGCTCATATTGACCATGCTGTTGTTTTGCGTTAACCCTGTGGTGCAGATCTACGGCGTCGTCACCTCCAGCGCATTTGACAAAGGCTGGCGCTACCGTATTTTGCTGGCGGCTTACGGCCTCGCCAGCATCCTGGTGGTAGTCGGCACGGCCTCTATGTTTGGCGTTGTAAACAACCCGAATATTCAGTCTACGCTCATCTCAGGCGGCGACTGGCGCCTCAACGGTTTGTTTGTGGGTGTGGTTTTTTTCTTGCTCACGCTCAGCGAAGAAATCAGCCGTCGCAATGACAAGACGCGTGAGATTGAAGCACTGCGGGAAAGCGCTGTGAATGCGCGCACCAATGCAGAAAAGCTAAAGGACCGCAGCGCCCTGATCGACATGTTGACGCACGAGCTCAAAACCCCGCTGGGCACCATTCAATTTTCTTTGGCCACACTCAAACGTGCTGTCACGGGTGACAGCGAATCGATACAGCGCATTCAACGCATTGACGCTTGCGTCAAACGCATGGACGACATGATTGAGCATGTCGCCAACTCCAACAAAATTGAACGCTCAGACCTCATGCTGCAGCGTGAACTGCTGCCAGCCAGCGAGCTGATCCATGAATTCATGGACGAGTACTCGTCTCAAGACAGGTTCGAACTTCGCATAGAGCGTGGCGCTGCTTTTTTGTCAGACCGCAAGATGCTTTCTTTGCTACTTGAAAACCTGATCAGCAATGCCGTGAAGTACAGCGTAGACGAAACACCAATTCTTTTGACAGTGACCGCTCTTTCGGATGTCACCCCGGGCGACTTGCCCGATGCGGTCAGTTGGACCTGCTTTGAAATATCCAATGAAGTTGCGCCAGACAAAGTGCCCGACGAGTCCCGGCTTTTTGAGCGCTACTACCGGCACCCGGAGGTGCAAAATCAACCGGGCATGGGCATCGGTTTAAGCTTGGTTTTATCTGCCGCCCAAAAAATTGGCGCTGTTGTGACCTGCAGGCAAGCAGATCAACAGATTACTTTTACCGTCAGGGTTCCAAATTGATCCAACTGAAATCCTCGTCGTTAAAAACCGGCTCGTCCCCGCTCGTCGTCGCTCTGGTCGAAGACGATCGTCTGCTGCGTGAAGAGATCGTTGTTCACCTGCAAGCTAACGGCTTCACCGTCCATGCTGTCAACAGTGCAGCAGCGCTGGACGATGTGATGGCACGCGAGGCGATTGACTTGTACGTTCTCGACCTGAACCTGCCGGGCGAAAACGGCTTGAGTCTGAGCCGGCGTATCCGACAAAGTTTGCCGGCAGCAGGTATTGTGATCATGACGGCGCGGGTGGCCTTGCAAGATCGCATCTCCGGTTACCAGGAAGGTGGTGCCGACATCTACCTGACCAAGCCAGCCGCGCCGGATGAGTTGGTGTTGGTTCTGATGAGCCTGGGCCGCCGTATCAAAAAGACCGCAGGCACCGATGAATGGTCGCTGCGTTTGCGCGACCGCACCTTGCTAGGCCCGCAACCCGGACAAAAATTGCGCTTAACCCACCGCGAAAAAACTTTGCTGCTGGCCCTGATCCAGGCCAAGGGCCGGGCACTGAGCTCTGGCGTTTTGTGCGATCTTTATGCCGACGATGATGCTGAACAATCCATCAGCAAGCACGCCCTTGAAGAGATGGTGGCCCGCCTGCGCAAAAAGTTCAAGGATGTGCAGTCCGCGGGTGATGAAGCGGCGATCAAATCAGTCTGGGGTCAGGGCTATGAGTTGTGCCTGCCGATCAACCTGGCCTAATGGTTGAAGACAGGCACCCTTCATCGAGTCAATTGAGCACCACTTTTGCCAGGCTGACGTAAACCGGTATCCCGATCAGAATATTCAAGGGAAATGTCACCCCCAAACTCAGGCCGAAATAAAGCGATGGACTGGCCTCAGGCACGGCGTACCTCAAAACAGCCGGCACAGCAATGTAAGAGGCGCTGGCAGCCAGGACCATCAGCAAGGCCCCGTCACCAACAGGTAAATTCAAAAGGTAGGCCAGGCCCAGGGCCAGACCCGCATGCACGATCGGCCCCAGCACCGCATAAGCAATCAGGGCCGGGGACTTTCCTTTGACCTCGGGTAAATTGCGCGCAGCCATCAAACCCATGTCCAGCAGAAAAAACGACAGCATGCCTTTGAACAAGTCCCCGGAAAAGGGCTGCATGGCTGACTTGCCGGCATCGCCCGAAAGCAATCCCACCAGCATCGCTCCTAGCAGCAGCAGCTGAGCCCCATCAGTGAATGACTCGTGCAAAACCTTGCCGATGGAAAAACTCGGCTGGGTTGACTCCGGGCCGGACTTCTGGCGCAAAGCGTTGGCAAAGAGGACCGCCATGATGATGGCAGGAGACTCCATCAAAGCCATGGCTGCCGCCATGTGCCCGCCATACGCCAACTGCTGGTTTTCCAGATATTGAACGGCCGTCACAAAAGTCACGGCGCTGACCGAGCCGTAAGTCGCCGCGACGGCCGCTGCGTCGAAGCTTGACACAAAGCGCCTTAAAAACCAGTAACCCAGCAAGGGGATACCAATGGCCAGTGCCATGGCTGCCCCCAGACTGATGCCCACGTTGGCGGTCAGCCCTGAATGCGACAGCGCAAAGCCACCCTTGAGCCCTAAAGCCATGAGCAGGTAGAGCGACAAAAAGCGTGAAATAGCGGTCGGTATTTCGAGGTTTGACTTCATAGCGCCGGCCAGAACACCGACGACAAAAAACAAGATGGCGGGATCGAAAAGGTTTTGCATGCGGATTTCCTTCATGCCATCTTAAAAATGCGAGTTCATTTTGTAAAATCGATTTTTTACCTGCCAAGAATAGATAAAACAGTATGACCCCCACCTTTCGACAGCTTCGCCTCTTCGTGGCTTTGGCCGACACTGGCAGTGTGAGCGCTGCAGCCAAAAAGATGCACGTCAGCCAGCCGACGGCGTCCATGCAATTGAAAGAAGTGACTCAATCTGTCGGCCTGCCGCTGTATGAAGTCATCAGCCGGAAAATTCACCTCACCGAGGTGGGTCAAGAGTTAGCTGTAACGGCGCGCTCAATGGCACAGGCATGGGACAGCTTTGAGCAGAACGTAGATGCCCTCAAGGGGCTGTCGCGCGGCAAGCTTCGGGTGGCGGTGGTGAGTACGGCCAAGTACTTCATGCCGCGCATCATCGGCAGTTTTTGTACGCGCTATCCGGCCATTGACGTTTCGTTGGAAATTCTCAACCGCGACGGAGTCGTTCAGCGCTTGCGGGACAACCTCGATGACCTGTACATCATGTCCATGCCGCCAGCTGACATGGACCTGGCGGACGAAGCATTCATGCCCAACCCGATCGTGGTGATTGCTTCGGCCAATGACCCGTTGACAGAGCGCAATTCAGTGCCCTTGGATGAACTGACCAGTCGCCGCTTCATCCTTCGGGAAAAAGGCTCCGGGACTCGGATGGCGGGTGATTTATTTTTCCGGCAAAGGAAGTTTTATCCCGATGTGCGCCTAGAACTGGGAAGCAACGAAGCCATCAAGGAGTCCGTTGCTGCCGGGTTGGGTATCGGTGTGGTGTCAAGCCATTGCCTGCATGGACTTCAAAAAGAGCACGGGGTCAGCGTTGTGGATGTTGATGGATTTCCCCTGCCCTCAGCCTGGCACATTGTTCACCCAAGAGGCAAAAAAATGTCTACGCTGGCGATGGCGTTCAGACAGCACTTACGCACTGAGAGCCGCCAACATGACGACTCTCAGCCTGGGGCTGTTGGAGGAAATGCCTTGTTCAGGCCGTGGCCGGGCGTGGTCAATGCTTCGTAGCTCAGGCTGAAATTGAAATGACCTCAGCGGAAACTTGACGCAGCACAAAGATCTGCCTGCGAAATTCAGTTGTCCAGTTTTGACCGGGCTGTCAGCCGGGCCGCTGGCGCAAGGTGCGGCTGAGCAGTGCCACCGGCAGCAAACCGACCAGCACCAGCGCCAGAGCCGGCAAGGCGGCCTCGCCCAGACGCTCGTCACGCGCCAGCTGATAAGCCACCACGGCCAGGGTGTCGCTATTGAAAGGCCTGAGCACCAGCGTGGCGGGCAGCTCTTTCATCACATCGACAAACACCAGCAGGCCGGCGGCCGCCACCGAGCGCTGCAAGAGCGGCCAGTGCACCCGGCTGAGCAGCCCGAAGCCGGTGCTGCCCAGCATGCGGGCGCTGTCGTCCAGGCTGGCGGGAATGCGGGAATAGCCGCTTTGCACCGACTGCAGGGCCACGGCGCAAAAGCGCACCAGGTAAGCCCAGACAATGCCCAGCGCGGTGGCCGTGACCCAGTAGCCCACGCTGGTTTGCGGGGCAGCCGCCTGCAACCAGCCAACCGACAGCAAGAGGCCCACCACAATCACCGCGCCCGGCACGGCGTAGCCCAGGCTGACGAGTTGAACGGCCGCACGATGGAATGCATGCGGTCGGTGGCGCACGGCAAAAGCCAACATCAGCGCGATCGCGGTGGCCATGGCGGCCGTTAAACCGGCCAGCCAGACGCTGTTGAAAGACCACTGCACAAACGAGCCCCAGGACAGGGCATGCCAGTCAGCTCGCAGCGGGCGCAACATGAACAGCACGGGCAGCACAAAGCCCAGCGCGATCGGCAGCGCACACACCAGCCAGGCCGCCAGCGCCTGCCGCCCACCCAGCTGCGTTGGCAAGGCGTCTGCAGCGCCCGCGCGCCCGCCGCGGGCGGCGGCAATACGCCGACCCTGCTGCGCGGCACGCTCTATCTTGACCAAGAGCACCACCACCATCAGCAGCACGGTGGCCAGCTGGGCGGCATCCAAGCGCTTGTCCATGCTGA
>JAIPDA010000121.1 GCA_021737905.1 Rhodoferax sp. | reverse complement strand
GCGGCCCGCAGCCCCAAACCCGCCCTGGCGGGTTTTTTTACGCCTTGGCGACATAAAGCTATGCAAGTTTTGCATACATATAGCTTGTAACCGCTTGGTAACTTAGGGCCGAAGTTCTTAGAATGACTTTCCCTGACGCTCATCACCTGCTCGCTTCAGGATCCATCACAGCGCTATTTCGACAGCCACCCCTCCCATTTCAATGGCCGCAAGGCCAGACGGGGTAGTTGCCGAAATCACGTTTTTTAACCTTGGAGCTTTTTGATGAACCACCCCGCCATGCAAGGGCTCGCACTGAATGTGCCCGCCCATGTCAAACATGCCAAACTGATCGCCTGGGTCGCCGACGTGGCCGCCATGTGCAAACCAGATGCGGTTTACTGGTGCGACGGCAGCCAGGCCGAATACCAGCACTTGTGCCAACGGCTGGTCGATGGCGGCACCATGCAAAAGCTCAACCCGCTCAAGCGCCCCAACAGTTTTCTGGCGCTGAGCGACCCCAGCGATGTGGCCCGCGTGGAAGACCGCACTTACATCTGCTCCGCCAACAAAGAAGATGCCGGCCCGACCAACAACTGGGTGGCCCCAGCTGAGATGCGCGCCACACTGGCACCGCTGTTTGACGGCTGCATGAAAGGCCGCACGCTCTACGTGGTGCCGTTTTCGATGGGCCCGCTGGGCTCGCCGATTGCGCACATCGGCATCGAACTCTCAGACAGCCCCTACGTGGCGGTCAACATGAAGCTCATGACGCGCATGGGCCGTGCCGTGTATGACGTGCTGGGCGCCGAGGGCGATTTCGTGCCTTGCATTCACACTGTGGGCGCGCCGCTGGCAGCCGGGCAACAAGACGTCGCATGGCCCTGCAACAAGACCAAGTACATCGTGCATTACCCTGAAACGCGTGAGATCTGGTCTTACGGCTCCGGCTACGGCGGCAATGCGCTGCTGGGCAAAAAATGCTTTGCGCTGCGCATCGCCTCCATCATGGGCCGCGACGAAGGCTGGCTGGCCGAGCACATGCTGATTCTGGGCGTGACCAACCCGCAAGGCCGGAAGTACCACGTGGCGGCGGCATTCCCCAGCGCCTGCGGCAAGACCAATTTTTCCATGCTGGTGCCACCCGCCGGCTTTGAGGGCTGGAAGGTCACCACCATTGGTGACGACATCGCCTGGATCAAGCCTTCAGCCGATGGTCGCCTGCGCGCCATCAACCCCGAGGCCGGCTACTTTGGCGTGGCCCCGGGCACCAACATGCTGACCAATCCGAACTGCATGCGCAGCCTGACCAAGGACACCATCTTCACCAACGTCGCGCTGACCGACGACGGCGATGTCTGGTGGGAAGGCATGGAGCATGACGCGCCCGGCAAGGCGCTGCCGGCCCACCTGATCGACTGGCAGGGCCATGACTGGACGCCCGAGATCGCCAAGCAGACCGGCGCCAAGGCCGCCCACCCGAATTCGCGCTTCACGGTGGCCGCCACCAACAACCCGGCGCTCGACAGCGCCTGGGACGACCCGAAGGGCGTGACCATCGATGCGTTCATCTTCGGCGGCCGCCGCTCGACCACCGTGCCCCTGGTGACAGAGGCGCGCAACTGGACAGAAGGGGTTTACATGGCCGCGACCATGGGCTCTGAGACCACGGCTGCCATGGCCGGCGGCAACGGCAGCGTGCGCCGCGACCCGTTTGCCATGCTGCCTTTCACCGGCTACAACATGAGCGACTATTTCCAGCACTGGCTGGACATGGGCCAAAAGCTCGCTGCCAAGGGTGCCAAGCTGCCCAAAATTTACACCGCCAACTGGTTTCGCAAAGGGGAAGACGGCAAGTTTGTCTGGCCCGGTTACGGCGAAAACATGCGCGTGCTCAAGTGGATGATTGAGCGCATTGACGGCTCAGGCCAGGGGCATGAGCACTTCAGCGGTATCAGTCCGCGTTACCAGGACTTGAACTGGACCGGCCTGAACTTCAGTGCCGAGCAGTTTGACATCGTCACGCGCATGGACAAAGCCGACTGGCAGCAAGAGCTGGCATTGCACACCGAGCTGTTCACGCAACTGGCTCACCACCTGCCGCAAGCCCTGAAAGACACCAAGGCCGCCATCGAAAAACGAATGGCAGCCTGAGGTCTGGCGCTATGGCTTAGCGCACCTGATTCAAAAAGGCGCGCAAGTCAGCGCTGCCCAGACGCAGGGCGCGCTGTGTCAACACTGTCTGAGGGCCGGCCGGGGCGTTCTGCGCATCGCCCTCGGCGTTTTGACGGCTGAAAGCCGCTTGCAAATCAGACATCACGCGGGAGTCTGTTTGCGCCATGCGCCACAGACGCTGGTCGGCGCGGTCACGGGCCTGGCGCTGAGCCCAGCCGTCCAAGCCGCTGCGCGTCATCTCGATCAAGCGATTGACCGTGCCTGACAGCAAGGCCAGTGCGGCAAAGCTGACAAGCCACATTGCGATCCACAAGACCAGCAGATGGCCTTCGGCCACGCTGTCCATCACCTGGTAACCCACCACCAGCACGGCCGCTATCACAGCGCACAGCAAGAGGGCGAGCGTGGCGCGTGCGGGCGACCAGCGCTTGCGCAAAGCCATGGCGCCTTCAATAGCGGACTCGATGCGGCTGACGCCGGGATGTTCCTTGGCGTACTCAATATTCACAAAACTGGCCATGATGGTTTCCTCTAAACGAAGGCAACATTGAACAAGGCCTTGATCCTAGGGTTATTACTCATGCTACTCAACTTTATATTTGTGATTTAATTCATTCACAAAAGTGATTTACTGTGTTGTGTGCACTTTTTTGCAAATGGAGACCCCGTGAGCACCCCCAACTTCCGTACGCTGGACCTGAATTTACTGCGCGTTTTTGACGAGGTGATGGCCGAAGGCAGCCTGACCCGGGCTGCCCGCAACCTCTCGCTGACGCAGCCGGCCGTGAGCAATGCGCTGCGGCGACTGCGCGAAACCCTGGGTGACGAGCTGGTGCAGCGCAGCGGCCAGGGCATGGCGCCCACGCCACGCGCCCGCGCCATCTGGCCGGCTGTTCGCGAGGCGCTGGCGCAACTGCAAAGCTCTCTGATCCCGAATGAATTTGTACCGGCCGAGGCCAACACCAGCTTTGTGCTGGCCATGTCTGATGCGAGCGCCGCCGAGCTGATTCCGGTCCTGACGGAAACCCTTGAAAAACAAGCCCCGCGCGTGACGCTGCGCGTGGTTCCCCTGACCACCCGCGACCCGCGCAGCATGCTCGACGAAGAGGCTTGCGACCTGGCCGTGGGCTACTTTCCGTCCATGCTGGCCGACTTGACGGCGCGCACCCAAAGCGGCGAGCCCCAGCCATTTTTTCACCAGCGGCTTTACACAGGGGAGTACGTCTGTGTGATGCGCAAAGACCATCCGCTGGCCCAAGGCCCTTTGACCATAGACGCTTTTTGCGCAGCAAGGCACATGCTGGTGAGTTTTTCGGGCCGGCCCTTCGGCTTTATAGACGAGGCACTGGCGACGCTGGGACGTGAGCGCTTTGTGGTGCTGACAGTCAACCAGTTCTTCACCGCCGCCCGGGTGGTGGCCAATGCCAATTTGCTGACGGTGCTGCCGCTGCATTTTTTGAAGGTCACCGGCTTTGCTGATCAGCTGGTTTTCCGGCCGCTGCCCTTTGAGGTTTCACCGGTGCTGGTGGACGCGGTCTGGCACAGGCGCAGCCAGCAGCGCAGCAGCCATGTGTGGCTGCGCGAGGTGGTGCAACGGGCCGCCAACTCTGCTTTTCAGCAAACGCCAAGCGCTTGATTGACGGACGCTTGCTCGGTGAATATTCAGCTTTTATCTGACCTGCACCTGGAGTCGCACCCGCATTTTGCAGCGCAGCCTCTGGCCGGCGCCGACGTGCTGGTGCTGGCAGGTGACATCGGCTCTTACCAGCAGGACTCGGCCTTAACGCGCCTGGCCGTGCCGGACTTCGGCTTGGCCCGCTTTTCACCCAGGCCGGTTCACGAAGGTGGTGCCGCATGGCCAACGCCGGTCATTTTTGTGCCCGGCAACCATGAATACGACGGTCTGGAGTTCGACCAAGCCCACCAGCGCCTGCGACAGGCTTGCGAGCGCTGGGGCTTGATCTGGCTGGAGCAAGAAAGCGTGGTGTTGCAAGGCGTGCGCTTTGTCGGCTGCACGCTGTGGAGCGACTTTGACGGCTTGAGCAGCGCACCCGGCACGGCAGACAATGACCTTGCAGCCGCGGCACCCGGCGCTCTGGCCGAGCAGTTGAAAGCGCGCGACAAAGCCTTCCGGGCTGCGAATTTTTACCTGCGCAAAAATCACAGCCTGCAAGGCGGCGCGCCCTTGCTGGCCGAGCAGCTGCGGGAGCGGGCTCTAGAAAGTCAGCGCTGGCTGCGCCAGGCACTGGCCACCGGCTTTGTCGGCCCCACTGTGGCGGTCACGCACTTTGCACCCAGCATGCTCAGCGCAGACCCGCGCTACGGGCTGACACCAGGCACCGCCGGTTTTTGCAATGCGCTGGACGATCTGCTGCCTGCCGCAAAGCTGTGGCTGCACGGCCATCTGCACTGCGCGCAGGACTATGTCAGCCGGGGTTGCCGCGTGGTGGCCAATCCGCTGGGCTATGCCCGCAAGGGCGAGCAAAAAAACTACAGGCCGGAACTTTTGATCGCCGTCTGAGCCAGCCCGTCAAAGCAGGTGGCCAAGACCAGAGAGACGATCTCTTCGTCGCTGTGTTGACCGCTGGCCTGCATGAATTCGAGCACCGGGTCACAAGCACGCGAATACAAGGTGTAGAGCACCAAGAGCGGCGGCAGCTTGGGGTTCAAACTGCCGTCTTGCTGGGCAGCCTCTATCCACTGACCGATGTGGTCGCTAACTTGCAGCAAGCTGTCGAGGTAGTCGCGGTTGGCCAGAAGGGTGGCCCGCAGGCTGGAGTTCTGGCTGGGCAAAGAAGGCATTTGCCCTGCCAATTGCAATTGCATCATCCAGCGCACCACGGCCTTGAGTTGCACCAGCGGCTCAGCTTGCGCCGGGAGTTCAGCCAAAAAGTTCTTGGCCAACCTGAGCAGTCGCACCATGGCGGCGGCGGCCAGATCCTCTTTGCTGGGAAAGTGCTTGTACAAGCTGGCTTTGGCAATGCCGACTTTGGCCGCCACCTCGTCGACGGTCATCAGGTCAAAGCCTTTTTCGGCCAGCAAAGAATTAACCGCCTCAACGATGGCGTCTTCGCGCGCCACCAACATCTGTGCTTTGAAGGAGGGTTTGACCACGGGTTGGGTCGTCGCACTGAGGGCAGCACCTGCCGGGGAAATAAAGGTCACCATGCCTTGAATTTTATCGCAGCACTGGACTTAAAGTTTTTTTAAAAAACAGTTATTCCAAATAAAAATTAAATCGATTCCATTGTGACTATTAAGTTCAATTTAAAGCCTTTGCTGTCAGGCTTGCTGCGGCTCGGCTGCGCCCTTGCCTGAACCGAGGGTGAAGCAAAAGCGCGCGCCCTCGCCGACGGCCGCTTCTGCCCAGATGCGACCGCCGTGGCGTGACACGATGCGCCGCACCGTGGCCAAACCGATGCCGCTGCCTTCAAACTGCGAAGGCGAATGCATGCGCTGGAAGGGCGCAAACAGCTTGTCGGCGTGGGCCATGTCAAAGCCCGCACCCTTGTCCTTGACGCAAAAAACCGGGTCGCCATTGGCATCTGCCTGCCCCTCAAAACTGATGCATGTGACGGCCTGTCCGGCGCTGAATTTCCAGGCGTTGCCCAGCAAGTTTTCCATCAGCTGTCGCAGCAATCGATGGTCACCGGTGGTACGCAGCCCCGGCTCAATCTGCGCCTGCAGGGCGCGGGACGGATCGCGTTCACACAGCGATGCCAGCACCTCAGCGGCCATTGCGCTGAGATCCACGGTTTCGCGGCGCAGGGGTTCGCGTGCCAACTTGGCCAAGGACAGCAAGGCGTCTATCAACTCGCCCATTTGCACCACACCCGCGCGGATGCGTTGTAAAAAATGCCGGCTCTTGCCGATCTGCGAGTCCGGCAGGCCATCGATAGACATCTCGATCAAGCTGGCAAAACCATCGACAGCGCTCAAGGGGGTGCGCAGGTCGTGGGACACCGAATAACTGAAGGACTCCAGCTCCTGGATGGCCAACTTGAGCTCGGTCGTGCGCTGCTGGACGCGGTCCTCCAGGCTGGCGTTGAGGTTGCGGATCTGCACATCGGCCTCTAAGCGCTCAAGCTCTGCCGAAGCGCGTGAAGCAAAAATCTGCAGAGTCGAATGCAGCAAGGCGGTCTGGCTTTCTTTGAGCGGTTCTCGAAACACCACCACCAACATACCGGCCATCTGCCCCAAAGAATTTTCCAGCCGGTGGCCCGCATAAGCCTGGGAGCCGCATTTGCTCAAAATCGAAGCCTCAGGGTACAAGGTTTGCACATGCTCGGGCACGATCAGACTGGAGGTGGTCACCAAGCCGCGGCAAGGTGCCTGCGCAATTGCATACTCAAGCTGCGGCACCCATTGCCCATTGAACACAGCGGCCACGGTGCGCCCGCGCAATGGGTCGCCAGGTAACAAACGCACGACAAAAGCGCCATTGGCACCCATGGCCTCAGACATATTGCGCACCAGCATTTCAAAAAAATTGCCGCCGCTCTGCATGGAGACACCCGCAGCCATCTGCGCAATCGCCTTTTCCATGCGGTTACGCCACAAGCGCGAGCGTATGTTGTCAATGCCGAAACTCAGGTTGTCGGCCAACTCCTGCAGCAATCCAATCTCTTCAATGCGGGCAGATTGCGCTTCGCCCGAATACAGCGCCAGCACGCCCAGTGTCTGCCCGCCGTGGCGCAGCGGCAGGGCCAGCACGCTGCCGTAGCCGCGGGCCAGTGCCTCACGGGCCAGCGGAAAATCTCCGGGGCTGGCCTGCAGATCGGGCGACTCGCACACTTCATTGCGGCGGATCGCTTCACAGGCAGAACCCGGGGTGCCGGCAGGCCCCTGGGCCCAGCTCAAGCGCACGCTGCTCAGGTAGCCCGCTTCATGGCCGGCATGGGCCATGGGCTCGACGCTGCGGCCCTCATCATCACGCGCATAGCCGACCCAGGCCATGCGGTAGCCACCCACCTCGACAGCCAGCCGGCAAATCTCGCCCAGCAATTGCAACTCGTCTTCTATCC
>JAIPDA010000120.1 GCA_021737905.1 Rhodoferax sp. | reverse complement strand
TGCCGACCACAGCATGCCCAGGCCCACCGCCAGCAGCAGCAAACCCAGCACCATGGAGGCGGCCGTCTCAAAGCGGTGATGGCCGTAAGGATGCTCTTCGTCCGCGTCTTTTTTGCTGTGGTGGCCCGCAAAGAGCACCACGAAATCAGACACCAGGTCAGACAGGGAGTGAATGCCGTCGGCAATCAGCGCCTGGGATTTTGAAAAAATACCGATAGTGATCTGCACGACAGTCAGCACCAGGTTCACCCCCACGCTGACCCAGGTGCTGCGCGTGGCCGCGGCCATGCGCTCAGCCGGCGTGTGCTGGCTGTCTTCCGGATCGTCGGCGAGGTCGGTGAAGTTCATGGGTGCTTTCGTTTAAAAAACGCTTTTACGCAGCCAGTCGGCAAAAGCCGCGCATTCCCAGCGGTCCATCATGCCGGTGCGCCAGCACAGGTAATGCGCGTGTGGGCTGGGCACATTGCGCTCATACAGGCGCACCAGTGAGCCGTTGTCCAGCCAGGGCGCGCCGAGTTTGAGTCGCACCAGTGCGATGCCCATGCCGGCGGCAGCGGCGTCACACATGAGGCCTATGTCGTTGAACTGCGAACCCTCCAACGGCTCGGGCCAGTTCTGTTGGTTGGCCGCAAACCAGGTGCGCCAGGGCTCCAGTGGCGAGCGCAGCAGGGCCTGGCCCTCAAGGTCTTCGGGGCTGTCAAAAGGGCCGTGTTCGCGCACGAAGGCGGGCGAAGCCAGCGGCGTGACCTCGTCTTGCATCAGGCAGACATGCTCGACGTCGGCATAGCGGCCGGTGCCAAAGCGCACCATCAGGTCGGCATCTTCGGCCACCACGTCCAGCAGGGGTATGGACACCTGCAGCGTCAGGTCGATCTCGGGATAAGCCTCGGTGAACTGGCGCAGACGCGGGATCAGGATGGAGCGTGAAAAGGTCGGCGTCACTGCCAGCCGCAGCTTGCGCTTGCCGGGGTTGGCGCTCTGGCCGGCCGTGCCCGGAAACTTTTGCAGCGTGGCCAGGCCTTCGCGCACATGCGCCAGGTATTCGCTGCCTTCCGTAGTAAGCGAAAAGTCGGCACGGCCAAACAGCTTGGTGCCGATGATCTGTTCGAGCTGCTTGACGCGGTGGCTGACAGCACTGGGCGTTACAAACAGCTCTTCGGCCGCCTGCGTGACGCTGCGCAGCCGCGCCAGCGCCTCAAAAGTCAGCAGGCACTGGATGGGCGGTATGCGTTTGGCCGACGCACTCGGTGTGCTGCTTTGACTTGCTTGGTCAGGCTCGCGTGCCATGGCTTATTTGAAGATGACCGTCTTGTGGCCGTTGAGCAGAACGCGATGCTCGCTGTGCCACTTGAGGGCGCGCGCCAGCACCTGGCTTTCGGTGTCGCGGCCCATGGCGCTCAGGTCTTCCACCGTGCGGCTGTGCTCTACGCGGGCCACGTCCTGCTCGATGATCGGGCCTTCGTCCAGGTCAGACGTGACGTAGTGGGCGGTGGCGCCGATCAGCTTGACGCCACGCGCATGCGCCTGGTGGTAGGGCTTGGCGCCCTTGAAGCTGGGCAAAAAAGAGTGGTGAATATTGATGGCGCGGCCGGCCAGGTTCCGGCACATCTCGTCGCTCAAAATTTGCATGTAACGCGCCAGCACCACCAGCTCGGCGCCTTCAGACTGGATCACTTCGTACTGCTGCGCTTCGGCTTGGGCCTTGGTGGCAGCGCTCACCGGGATGTGATGAAAAGGCAAGTTGTAGCGCTCTGCCAGCGGCTTTAAGTCAAGGTGGTTGCCAATGATGGCGCGGATGTCCAGCTTGAGCAGGCCCGACTTCCAGCGAAACAACAGGTCGTTCAGGCAATGGCCTTCCCGGCTGACCATGAGCACGGTGCGCATGGGCTGGCTGGTCGGGTGCAGTTGCCAGCGCATGCCGAAATCGCCGGCCAGGGTGGCCAGCGCCTCTTTGAGTTCGTCAAAAGACAGTTGCGAACATGCAAAGCTGACCCGCATGAAAAACAGGCCGGTGGCGTCCTGGTCTTTGTCGTCGGCGTACTGGGCAGCGTCCAGAATATTGCCGCCGCGCTCGAACAAAAAACCGGACACGGCGTGAACAATGCCGGGGCGATCCAGGCAGGAGAGGGTGAGGGTGTAAGACGGCGTCATCAGGGGGCTATTGTGGCAGGCACAGGCATCGGTGCAAAATGATCTACGACACCAGCAGCCTTTAATTCACCGGGAGAACGGCCATGGCCTTGCAAGACATCAACATGACACATCACTGGCTGCCCTTCACGCCGAACCGCAGCTTTCACAAAGACCCGCGCGTGTTTGTGGCGGCCGACGGCATGCACTTCACCACGCACGACGGGCGCCAGGTGCTCGACGGCATTTCCAGCCTGTGGTGCGTGGGCGCGGGCCATAACCGTAAGCCCATCAACGAAGCCATCAAAAAGCAACTCGACACGCTGGACTACGCCACGGCGTTTCAGGCCAGCAACGACCAGGCTTTCAAGGCCGCCGAGATGATCGCCCACATGGCGCCCGGTGATTTGAACAAGGTGCTGTTTTGCAACTCAGGTTCGGAAGCTGCAGATACCTCGCTCAAGGTGGCGCTGGCTTACCACCGCGCGCGCGGCGAAGGCCACCGCAACATGTTCATTGGCCGCGAGCGCGGCTACCACGGCGTGGGTTTTGGCGGCATGAGCGTGGGCGGCATTCCTTCCAACCGCAAGGCCTACGGCACGGCGCTGCTGCCGCGGGTGGACCACATGCGTTTCATTCACGACCCGGTGAACCATGCCTACATCCACAACCAGGAGCCGGTCTGGCAGGAAGACTTGCTGCTCGAACTCGAAAACCGCATCCTGCCGCTGCATGACCCCAGCAACATCGCCGCCGTGATCGTTGAGCCGGTGGCCGGCAGCGCGGGCTGGTACCTGCCGCCGCAGGGCTACCTCAAGCGCCTGCGCGAGATCTGCGACAAGCACGGCATCTTGCTGATCTTTGACGAGGTCATCACCGGCTTTGGCCGCATGGGCACCAACTTCGGCGCCGACTATTACGGCGTTGTGCCCGACATGCTGAACTTTGCCAAGTGCGTGACCAACGGCGTGATTCCGCTGGGTGGCGTGGTCTGTAGCGACCGTATCTACGACACCATGATGAACGCCAACGCCGGCAGCCCCGAGCACGCCATCGAGTTCTTTCACGGCTACACCTACTCGGGCCACCCGGTGGCCTGCGCGGCGGCCATCGCCACGCTGGAGTTGTTCAAGCAAGACAAGTTGTTCGAACGCGCCGGCCAGATGGGCCCGGTGCTGGGCGACGCACTGCACAGCGGCATCAAGGGCCTGCCCACGGTGATCGGCATCCGCAGCCTGGGGCTGGCCGGCGCCGTCGAAATGGCCTCTATTCCCGGCGCGCCGGGCAAGCGTGCTTATGACGTGTTCATGACCTGCTTTCACCACGGCGTGCTGGTTCGCCCGGCCGGTGAAAACGTGGTGCTGTGCCCGCCGTACATCGTGGAAAAAGAACACATAGACCGCATGGTCAACGTGGTGGCAGACGCCATCCAGCAGCACGCCTGAAGACAGGGGCATGGATCCCCGCGTTCGCGAGGATGACGGCATGGAGGATGGATCCCCGCGTTCGCCAGGACGACGGCATGGAGGATGGATCCCCGCGTTCGCCAGGACGACGGCATGGAGGATGGATCCCCGCGGTTGCGAGGATGACGGCATGGAGGATGGATCCCCGCGTTCGCCAGGACGACGGCATGGAGGATGGTTACCCGCGTTCGCGAGGATGACGGACTGGGGCCGTCATTTCCGCGCTCTCCCGTCATTCCTGCGAAGCCTGCCCTCGACCTGATCGGGGGGCAGGAATCCATCCTCTGGCCCTGCCTTTCAGCTTTTCGCCGTCGCGGGCTTTCTAAACTGCTCGCGCAGGCCGGCGCAATAGTCTTTGTCGGGGGTGGCTTCAGTGGCCCAGACGCTGTCGAATGCCTCGCCTGGCAGGCTTTTCCCGCCGGCCAGCAGGCGCACGCTTTTGACTTGCAAGCCGGCCGGCAGGTGCTGGGGTACGCCGAGCAGCTTGTCGGCATGCACGCTGCCACTGATCAGCACCACCACCTTGCCCGGCTGCACGGCCTTGGCCAGCGTGTCGGCCATGCGGCGGTCACGCGCGATCTGAATGCGGGTCATGGGTGTGATCTGGCCCTCGGGCAAGAGATCGCAATGGCCTTGGCGTATGAGCTGCTGCTGCGCTTTGAAGGCCGGTGCAGGCAGTCGCAGATCCAGCTGCGAGTCGGCCATGCTGGCGCGCATGTCGCCGCGCGGCAAGTTCGCACCCAAAACCGGAACACCTGCGCGCTGCGCTGACATCACCACCGGGCCATAGGCCACCCAGGGCCAGGCCGTGTCGTCCCATTTCAGCGATGCGCGTACCTGCTCCGGGCTGGCATCGCTAGGCAAGCCGGCGGTGCTGGTGCCGCTGTCTGCCATCTCCAGCGCCAGCGCCGCGAGTTGGCCGCGCCCGGCCAGTGTCGCCACAAGGCCTTGCTGCACGCGCTGGTGCGCAACGGCGTCATGTTGCTCGCCAAGCAGCAGCACGTCGGCCGGTAACCAGGCGGCCAGGCGTTCTTCGTCAGACAGCCGGGGCTGCAGACTGCAAGCGCCCAGGCTCAGCAGCAGGGCGGTGGCCGACAGCAGGCGGGCGATGCGGGGTGCCAGAGAAAAGTTCAACATACGGCGATACTAATGCTTTGGCGACAAAAAACCGTCGCCGTTTTTTTGAGCTGCTGGCCGGCTGTTGCGATGTCTGCACCTGTTCTTGTCCGATTTTTCCGAAACCTCATGAACAGGCCGGCCACGCGCATTGTGCTGACGCTTTTGCTGGCCCTGGCCGCTGCCCTGCTGTGCGCCGCCTTGCACACCCCCTTGCCCTGGATGATGGGCCCGCTTTTATCGACTGCGCTGCTCACCATGACCGGCGGCCCTGCAGCCAGCGCTACACCGCTGCGCAACACGGGGCAGTGGGTGATTGGCGGGGCACTGGGCTTGTATTTCACGCCGCAGGTGCTGAGTATGTTGCTGGGCCTGTGGTGGGTGATTTCGCTGGGCATTGTTTGGGCGCTGGTGCTGGGCTTTCTGGCCGGCGCCTTCTTGTTCAGGCTGCATGCCCGCCCGGGGCTGATGCACATTCCCGGGGTGACGCGCTTGACCACTCACTTTGCATCACCCATAGGCGGCGCCTCTGAAATGACGATTTTGGGCGAGCGCTTTGGCGGCCAGACAGAATTGATCGCCGCGGCCCACAGTCTGCGCATTTTGATGGTCACGCTGATTGTTCCTTTCGGCATGCAGTTGAGCGGCATGCATGGCCTGGACATGAGTTTGCCGGGGCCGCGCGTGGTGGCCTGGCCTGGCCTGGCATTGTGGCTGCTGCTGACAGGTGCGGGTTGCTGGCTGATGCTGCGTTTGCGCGGCAGCAACCCCTGGTTTTTGGGTGCGCTGGGCATGTCCATACTGCTGACCGCCACTGGCGTGAACCTGTCGGCCCTGCCACAGCCCATGACCAATGCAGCGCAGCTGGTGCTGGCGATCGGGCTGGGGGTGCGTTTCACGCCGGGTTTCATCCGCATGGCGCCGCGCTGGATGCTCTCGGTGGCCTTCACCACCGTGGCCATGATTTTGCTGTGCGTTGGGTTTGCCTGGCTGCTGTCTTGGGCCTCGGGCCTGCCATGGGCCACGCTGATATTGGGCGTTGCGCCGGGCGGCATTGCGGAGATGTCTATCACGGCCAAGGTCTTACAGCTGGGCGTGCCGCTGGTGACGGCTTTTCATGTGACGCGGGTGGCTGCGGTGCTGCTGCTTACTGAGCCCATGTTCCGCGGCTGGCTGAGGCTGAGCGCAGCCAAATAAGGCAGGCTCAATGCATCACAACAGGCATCTGGGCAAGCTCTGCGTAACTCTCCAAAATCTCTTCGATTTCTTCTTCGGTCGGCGTTTTTTGCTGCCAGCCGTCCAGGCGTTGCTGAAACAACTCAGCCCAGGAGCCATCGAGGTACACCTCTTTGCCAGAGCGTTTGTCCACGATTTCAAAGCCATTTCGCGCCAGTTGCGGCTTTGCCGGCGCTGCTGACGCGCTGGCGTCTGCGCTTTCAGCGTTGGCTTGTATTTGCATCACCGCAAAAGAATCTGAATCGTAGAGCATGTGCATAAACTGAATATCCTTTGGCGTTAGATGGCACCATTTTGCGTGAATTCAAGGCTCAGGGTTCGCTGCTTCCAGACAGCTGCTGGTCCACAAAATCTCCGTTGCTCTGCGTGATTTTGATGCGTACCGGCCAGTAAGACATGGACGGCGCAAACCAGGTCTCAATTTTCTGGTCGAACTCGCGCTTGGGTTCGCGGGTGAGCCGAAGGGCTTTGATCTCGCCCGCGGGCAGACTCAGGTTGTCCATGGTCTCGACGATGAAAGTCCAGGTCTCGGCGTCGCGCGGGCCCACGGTGTACAGCGCAATGCGCGTGCCCGTCGGAACTGCGCCAGCTTGGCCGGCCAACAAGCCGGCAAGCTGAAAAAATACGCTCAGCCGGTCTTGCGCGCCGCGCTGCCAGGGCAATTCAGGCCGGTTGGCGCTGAAGGTGATCTTGCCCTTGTCGGAGTCAAAGTGCGCGGCCAGCTCGTTACGGGCTTTGTCGCCAAAACGTTTGGGCGCCAGGCCATCGGCTGTCACTTCGCCCACGCTGGTCATCGAGCGTGAACCCAGCAAAAACGCGCTGACCACCATGCTCGACTCGTAGCGGTTGGCTTCGCGCCGCCAATTTAACTCGCCATTGGCGTGGTAGTTCAGGCCGCGCGACAAGCCGGTCATTTTGTAGGTCAGTCGCACCGAGCTGGGAATGCTGAGGGCTGACGGCGACTGAGCCGGCTGCGGCTCGGTAGCTGAAACAGCGGGCGGCGTCTCTTCCTGCGCGGCGGGTGCCTGGGCCTGCGGCTGCGTATCGGTTTGGCCCGGCGGGGCTTCGGCCGGGGCGGCGGGCAAAGGTGGTGCCGCGGGCTCAGGCAGCGCGGGTGCAGCGGCCAGGACGGGCGGGGCTCCGGCAGGCAAAGGGCTTGCCGCCGGTGGGGAAGTCTTGGCGGCAGAAGGTTTGACGCTTGCGCGCGCCGAATGGATAACCCGCGCCGCTGGTTTG
>JAIPDA010000119.1 GCA_021737905.1 Rhodoferax sp. | reverse complement strand
TCCTTGCGGGCTTTGAGCTTGGCCGGCGCATCGGCGCCAAACTGATCTGAAATTGACAAGCCTTCCGTGCCCAGCATGACCTGCAGGCCGGGGTTGTTGAGCAAGGCAATACGCACTGCCGCCTTGGCGTCCACGGGGCTTGCCAGCAGGCGCGCCAACTCGGCGCTGTGGTTTGCGCCGGGCGTGGGCAGCGTCACGCTGGGGGTGAGGGTGCTTGCGCTGCCTTGCTGCAGGCCTTGAACGCTGATTTCAGGCAGGGTGTTGGCGTGTACGTTCAGCAAGGTGCTCAATGCCAGGGCGCTCAAGGTGGCAAGGCGGCGATGGCGCAAAGCTGGTGCGGGCCTAATTAGCGTGCTCATGGCTGGCTCCTGGGCTGTGATGGTGGGGCGTTTTCAAGTTTGAGCAGATCAATGTGCCCGCGTTTGAACTGGCCGACTGTGTCGTTGGCGCTGCGCCAGTCTGTGCTCTGGCTTTCAACGCCCTGCGGCAGTCCTCGAAGGGTGCTTTGGTAATTGGCGAGCGGCACCTGAGTCTGTGGGCTGGCAGCCTGCAGGGCCGGCTGAGGATTGGCGCGTGGATAGGCCGCGTGTTGCGCATGGGTTGCTGGGCTGTTCAAGAGCAGCACCAGCAGTCCCACAGCCTTCGCCAGGGTCAAGGTTTTTATCAGATGTTTCAAGTTCAGCTCCTGAAAGCGCACGCTTTGAAAAAGCATGCCGATTAGCGTTGAAAGCAGCAACCTAGGGCTCTTAGGCGAGCGTGGGCGAGCGTGCGCGAACACGTCCGCCGGCTTGTCGAAGGGTTGCTGCCAGCTTGTACAGGCCCAGTTGGGGCCCGGCCTTCAGGAAATGGGCGGTTTTTGGTAGCGCGCTGCGGTAGCGCTTGAGAACGCGGGGCTCAATGCCTGCGGCTGGGCATTGGGCGTGTGCAATGGCTGTAGGTCAGGCCGAGAGAAAGCCAAACCCACGGGGTGGCAGGACTGGCAGGCCGAGCAGGCGTCACAGTCAGCATGAGCCGCCGCTTTGACGTCGCTCGCCCCAGGGCTGGCCTTGTCGGCCATCGTGCCGTGACCCAGACAGTCGGACACATGAGCCGCTGAGGCATGCGTGCCGGGCTGATGCGCCTGTTCCTGCGTTGTGATGTGATGAGGCTCTGCCGCCATGGCCGCGCCCGAGCCGCTGCCCAAAGGCAAGCAAAGCGCGAAGAGGATCATCACAAAATAACGCATGGAAATAATCATAACGCAGGCTTTATGGCCCGGGCTTGCAAAGTCTGCCCGGCCTTGTCCAGCCACAACTGAAAGCTGTCAAGCAGATCATGGCGGCTGAAGGAGCAGCTCTCATCGGTAAACAGAGCGCTTGATTCGAGCCGGTTGAGCAATTGCATCAAGACCTCCTCAAAGCGCTCAGGCAGGGCATTTCGCAGTGTTTGCTGGCTTTGGACCAAGGCAGAAAAAGCAGCTGTGTCCAGGCTTTCAAGTCGCAATTGCGCAAGGGCGGTTTGCAGTTGCTGGCACTGCGCCTGGGCAAGGTCAATGTCAGGTTTTGGCAGGTTTGCTGGCATGGCGTACATGGCAGAAAGTTAGCTCGCGCTCAGGCAGCGGCGTGCGCTTTCGAGGGCACCAGGTTGCGGTCAAAGGCCAGTGTGAGCAGCGCCAGAATGCCGAAAGGCAAGCCCACCCAGCCAAGATTCGCAAAGCCCACCTGGCTCAGCAGGCTGCCCCTGACGATGCTTCCCAGGGCGGTGCCCAGGTAGAGCATGGAGCCGTTCAGGCTCAGCAGCAAAGGCGCTTGGGTGGGCGACAGACTGGCCAGCCGGCTTTGCTGTGGTGACATCATGCCAAAGCCGGCAACTCCCCAAATCATCATGGTCGACAAACTCAGCAGCGGGTGGCCGACGGTCAGTGGAAGCAATAGCATCATGAGGGTCAGCACGCTCAGTTGCACCCGCAGGCAGCGCAGCGAGCCAAAGCGGTCATTGGCCCAGCCGCCGCTGAGCGTACCCGCCACACCGGCCAGACCAAACAGACCCAGCGTCACCGACAGCTCGGTCGAGCTCATGGGGTTGAGCGCTTGCAACACCGGCCCGATGTAGGCAAAGACGCTGAAAATCGCCACAAAGTAAAGCAAGGTGCGCAGCCAAATGCGAAGCACAGCAGCCTGGCTGGCCGCCGCTCGAAAGCCGGCAAAGCCAGCACCGGCGCTCGCCAGATTGCCGGGTACCAGCCAATGCACTGAGATCATCGCTGCCAGGCTGGCGCCCGCAGACAGCCAGACCGGCACACGCCAGCCGTATTCAAAACCTAACCAGGCACCGATGGGAATGCCCACCGCGTAGCTCACGCTCATGCCTAAAAACGTGATGGACAGTGCCCGCCCGCGCAGCGCAGGAGGCACCATGCTGACAGCCAGTGCCGACACCAGGGCCGTGAACATGGCGCCAGCGCCCATCAGCACCCTGCCCAGCAACAGCATCGTCAGGTTGGGTGCCAGCGCGCATGCCACACAGCCAGCCGTGAACAAGCCCAGCGCCAGCTGAATAGCGCGCCTGCGCGGCCATTTGGCTGTCAACACGATCAACATCGGTGCCAGCAAGGCGGTGGCCAAGGCATAGGCGGTCATGGCCTGACCGGCCGCTGCCACGCTGATGCCCAGCGACGTGCTCAAAGGCTGCAAGATGCCGCCCAGCACAAAAGCGCCGCTGCCAATGACCAGGTTGCAGAGCGCAAAGAAATAAAGAATGGGGGGCATTGAGGGAGGTTGAATTGGGGGCGGGCGCTGGCAGCCCGGAGTGAGCTTGCGCAAAAAAATGCAAGCTATGCACTGCAGCGATCTTAGCTGTACCCGGGTCTGCCTTTCAGCAGCAGCTCAATAGGTGCGTAGTTCTTGCGATTGATCAATGCACTTGGTCATGGTTCAGGCGATGCTGGCCGCACTTGCATGGAAGTCATGTGCAAATCAATAAGCGGCCCCCTGGCTTGGAAAGAAATGTCATGAAACACAATCCTTTGTTCTCGCGCCGTCTGGGCGTGGCTGTGGCCCTGCTGGCCCTGGCTGGTGCCATGGTGTTTGTCGCCTTGCGCACCGGCCCGCTGGCCCCTGTCAAAGTGACGCTGGTACGCGTCGCCCTTGGCGATGTGAGCCCGTCTATTTTTGGCCTGGGGACTGTAGAAGCCCGCCGTGGCTGGATGGTCGGGCCGACCACCGCAGGCCGGGTCTTGCGGGTTCTGGTGGATGTCGGGGACAGCGTCAAAAGCGGTCAACTCCTGGCCGAGATGGATCCGGTGGACCTGGGGCAGCGTTTGCAGGCGCTCGATGCTTCTTTGGCTCGCGCAGGCAGTACCCGTCTGGCGGTACAGGCCCAGCTCAGCGATGCGCAGGCCCGGCGGACACTGGCCTGGTCCAGCAATGAACGCAACCTGAGTCTGGCGGCAGAAAACTTCATCAGCGCCGGTGCGCTGGAGTCGCGACAGCAGGAGCTGGTTTCCGCCAACGCGGCGCTGCGTGCAGCCCAAGCCAATTTGGCTGGAGCGGGGCAGGAGCTTCAGCGATTGGCCGCTGAGCACGCTGGTCTGGCGCAGCAGCGCGGTTCACTGCGTTTGCTGGCGCCTGCTGATGCTGTGGTGACCAGCCGTGACGCAGAAGCTGGCAGCACCGTGGTGGCCGGCCAGCCGGTGTTGCGGCTGATTGATCCGGCCAGCTTGTGGGTGCGGCTGCGCGTGGACCAGGGCCGCTCTGCGGGTCTTGCCCCTGGCTTGCCGGCGCACATTGTGTTGCGCTCGCAAGCGCCTCATTCGCTGGCTGGTCAGGTCGCGCGGCTGGAGTTACTGGCCGACAGCGTGACCGAAGAGCGCATCGCGCTGGTCGCTTTTGCGCAAGCCCCCTTGGGTGTGTCAGTCGGGGAGATGGCCGAGCTCACACTGCAACTGCCCAGCATCAGTGGGGTATTGCTTGTGCCCAACGCCAGCATTGCCCGCCAGCAGGGCCAAACCGGCGTGTGGCGTTTGAAGGCGGGGCAGCCCGAATTTGTGGCGGTGCGTGTTGGTGCTCAGAGTTTGGACGGACAAGTTCAGATCCTCCAAGGCCTGGCGGCCGGCGATGAGGTGGTGGCGTACAGCCAAAGGGCCCTGAACGCGGGCACGCGGGTGCAGGTGGTCGATGCGCTGCTGCAGCCCGGGGCTCTACCGTGATCAGTCTGGCCGGGCGCGACATCCTGCACAGCTGGGGGAAGTTCTCCCTGACCGGCCTGGGCTTGGGTCTGTTGATTGGTGTCACGCTGACCATGGCCGGGGTTTACCGCGGTATGGTGGACGACGCACACGCCTTGCTCGGCAACAGCGGCGCCGACTTGTGGGTAGTGCAGAAAGACACCCAGGGGCCCTATGCTGAATCGTCAAGTATCAAGGATGATGTTCAGCGCAGCGTGCGTGGCATGCCCGGTGTGGCCCGGGCCGCCAACGTCACGTATTTCACGCTGCAGGTGCAAGGTGCCCAGGGGCTTGACAAGCGGGTCATGGTGGTGGGCATCGAACCGGGCCAACCCGGCGAGCCCGGCTACCTGCTGGGGGGCCGTCAGATCACGCGTAACCATTACGAAGCCGTTGCCGACATTCGAGCCGGTTTTGCGCTGGGTGAGATCGTTCGTATTCGCCGTCATGGCTACCTCGTTGTCGGGTTGACGCAGCGCATGGTGTCTTCGGGCGGCGATCCCATGGTCTTCATACCTTTGAAAGATGCGCAGGAAAGCCAGTTCCTCAAGGACAACGATGCCATCGACAACGACCGCGCCCGCAGCGCCGCCAACCCGGCCTTCAACCGGCCCGGCTTGCCCGGTTTGTTGGAGGCTGTGCAAGCCCTGCAAACCAGCAGTCACAGTGTGAATGCCGTGCTGGTACAAGTGCAAAACGGCTGGCTGCCCGAGAGTGTGGCCGAGCCGATCCGGCGCTGGAAGCACCTGTCGGTGTTCACGCGGGTCGGCATGGAAGAGATTTTGGTGGCTAAGTTGATTGCCACTTCAGCCAAACAGATCGGTATGTTTCTGGCCATTTTGGCGTTGGTCAGCGCAGCCATCGTGGCCTTCATCATCTACACGATGACGCTGGGCAAGATTCGCGAGATCGCTGTGCTCAAGCTGATCGGCACGCGCAACAGCACCATCGCCGGCATGATCCTGCAGCAGGCGCTGGGACTGGGGCTGATCGGTTTTGTGGTGGGCAAGGTGGCGGCCACCGTGTGGGCGCCGATATTTCCTAAATTTGTGCTCCTGCTCACGCAAGACGCCGTCACCGGGCTGTTTGCAACGCTGCTTATTTGTGCCCTGGCCAGTACGCTGGCCATCCGTGCGGCGCTGCAGGTGGACCCTGCCGAGGCCATCGGATGAAGGCCATCCACCACACCACGGGCGGCATCCGCATTGAAGGCTTGCGCAAAGTTTATGGGCATGGCGACACCGCTGTAGAAGCACTTAAAAACGTCAACATGGCGGTAGCACCCGGGGAGGTGGTCGGCCTGGTCGGCCCCTCCGGCTCGGGCAAGAGCACCTTGCTCAAATGTCTGGGCGCGATCATCGAGCCCACGGCCGGGCGCATGTACCTGGGCGACGAGCTGATCTATGACAACGGCTGGGCCAGCGCAGACCTGCGCGCATTGCGGCGCGACCGCATTGGCTTTGTGTTTCAGGCGCCGTACCTGATACCTTTTCTGGATGTGACCGACAACGTGGCTTTGTTGCCCATGCTGGCCGGCGTGCCCAACGCCCAGGCCAGAAGCCGGGCCATGGAGTTACTGACCGCGCTGGACGTGGCACATCGCGCCAGGGCCGAGCCTTCACAGCTTTCCGGCGGCGAGCAGCAGCGCGTCTCGATTGCCAGGGCGCTGGCCAACCGCCCGCCGGTGATTCTGGCTGACGAGCCCACCGCACCGCTAGACAGCGAACGGGCGCTGGCCGTCATGCGCATCCTCAACCAGATGGCCCAGCAAGCGCAGACGGCGATCATCGTGGTGACACACGACGAAAAAATCATCCCTACCTTTAAGCGCATTTACCACATCCGTGACGGCCAGACAGTCGAAGAGCGCGGCGAGGGCAGGGCGTTGTAAAACTCAAGCGCCGGCTTTGACGCCAAACTTGCGCAAGAGGCTGTCCATCAAACACCATTTGGTAACACCGCTTTGCAGCAAGTTAGCACCAACAAATGCAGTGAAGGCCAGCCACCACTGGCTGATGAAAGCCGGGCTGCCGGGCATGCCCAGGGCCAGCGACAAAAGAATGAATACGCCAGCGGCGATGCGAACAATTTGCCAGGAAGTCATTGAAAAATCTTCATCAGGTTAAAGGGAAGCGGTTTAAGAAAGCGTCAAAAAACTCAGGATGCTGGCTCGTACTTGCGGCGGTAGGCCGCGTAGTACAAGGTGGGGATCACCACCAGCGTCAGCACGGTTGAGACAAAGATGCCGAAGATCAGCGAGATGGCCAGGCCGTTGAAGATCGGGTCGTCAAGAATGAAGAAGGCGCCCAGCATGGCCGCGCCACCCGTGAGCATGATGGGCTGCTCGCGTTCGGTGTCGCTGATGTTCACCAGCTCCCGGATGGGCACCAGTGTTTATTACCGGATTGCTGACGAGTCTGTTTACGAGCTGTGCGACTTGGTCTGCGGCAATATCGCTCGCCAATTTGAGCGCTCGGCGCTCAGCCGTGCTGCCTTTGCGACAGCGCCTAAATAGCCGGTCCGCTCGGTGTTGAGCGTCACTGTCTCAGGCGTCAACCCTGCGACGAAGACTTGATTCTCTAATCAGCACGCGGAGCGCTCAAGCGGCGCGGCGTGATTTCTACCGAGTCGCTGCCTGTGCTCATCCAAACGGTACCGTCTTGCACTGTCACCTGCAGTTGCATGGTGCGGTTGGCCAGCTTGGCCAGCGCCTGGCTTTGCGCCGCATCAATTTGCCAGACCACCAGATTGGCCGCCCGCGTGAGTTTGGTTTCTATGGCTTTCCACCACACCGGCGTGCTGTTGGCAAAGCTCAGCACGGTGACGCGCTCGGCCCGGCCGGCGGCTTTCATCAGGCGCTTGTCATCGGGCTGGCCGACGTCGATCCAGTGCAGGATGGCGTCGGTGTAATCCTTGTGCCAGAGCGCCGCTTCGTCCACGTCCCACAGGTCCTTGGCAAATTCGAGCTTGCCCTTGTTGT
>JAIPDA010000118.1 GCA_021737905.1 Rhodoferax sp. | reverse complement strand
CATCCGGATCCGGTGCCGGCCGATGAAGTCAAGGCGCCGCCGCCGGCACTGCCTGCGCCGCCGCCGGCCACGGCGCCGTGGCCGCGCCGCCTGGGCTGGAAATCGCGCCGGGCCGCCCTGCTAGGCGGCTTGCTCGGGCTGGTCGCCGCGCTGGCGGGTTGGCGTTCAGCATTGCCACCAGCCGGTCAAGGCGTGGGCACGGTGTACACGCAAGCGACCATCGAGCGCGGCCGGCAACTGGCTGCGGCCGGCAATTGCGCGGGCTGCCACACCGCCCCGGGCGGCCTGCCAAATGCAGGCGGCTTGGCCATGCAGACCCCCTTCGGCCGGGTCTTCACCACCAACCTCACGCCCGATGCCCAAACCGGTCTGGGTCTGTGGACTTATGCGGCTTTTGAGCGCGCCATGCGCGAAGGCATCTCACGCGATGGGCGCCACCTCTACCCGGCTTTTCCTTTCACGTCCTTTGCCAAAACCAGCGACCAGGACCTGACCGCCATTTACGCCTACCTGATGGCGCAGCCGGCGGTGTCGGCCCCCACGCCACCTGCCGAGATGGCTTTTCCTTTCAGCGTGCGGCCCCTGATGGCCGCCTGGAACGGCATGTTTCATGACGCCAAACCCTTTGTGCCCGAACCCGGGCAAAGCGCCGAGTGGAACCGGGGCGCTTACCTGGTCAATGGCCTGGGCCATTGCAGCGCCTGCCACACGCCGCGCAACGCGCTGGGCGCTGAAATCGGGGGCAAGTCCTTTTTGGCCGGTGCCATGGTCGATGGTTGGGAAGCCCCGGCATTGACATCTTTGTCACGCGCGCCGGTGCCTTGGACCGAGAGCGAGCTTTACCGCTATTTGCGCCAAGGCCACACTGAAGCGCACGGTGTTGCCGCCGGCCCCATGGGTGACGTGGTCAAAGAATTGCGGCACCTGCCCGACGCCGATGTGCAGGCCATGGCCCGTTACCTGGCCTCCTTCAATGCTGCGGTGAGTGACAAAGACATCACCGCGCAGGCACGGCAGGTGGTGCTGAGCGCGCAACAAGCCGAGCCCGGCTTGCGCAATGAGGGTCAGCGGCTTTTCAACGGGGCCTGTGCATCCTGCCACCATGACGGTGATGGACCGCGTTTACTGGGCGTGAACACACCGCTGGCCCTGAACAGCAATCTGCACAGCACCCGGCCCGACAACCTGATTCGCAACATCCTCGACGGCATCCGCACGCCGGCCAGCGCCGACATCGGATTCATGCCGGCCTTCAGGCACAGCCTGAGCGACGAGCAGATAGCAGCGCTGGCCGGCTACATGCGCAGCCGCTATGCACCGGGGCAGCCGGCCTGGCCGGATTTAGCCCAAGCCGTCAGCCGCGCACGGGCCTTGCCGCCAGCCCACTGACATCAGTGACAGCGCCTACCAGGCTGGTGCCTGGCGCAGCGCTTGCCAAAGCGGCGAAGATCGTCGACTTTTGGCACACTGGAACGCGGGTTTTCATGTAGTGCGTACTACATTACTTGGTGTAGTATGCACTACATGAAACTTTTATTGGCTATTGACGTAGCGCAATTCATTGACTGATTCAAAGGATCGATATGTATGACGTGTTCCAAACCGAGAAACTGATTGACCTCTGGCTGACAGAGGACATCGGCTACTGCGACCTGACGGCCCAATTGATGATTGACCAGGACACCATGGGCACCTTTCACATGAATGCGCGTGAGCCCATGCATGTGGCCGGCATTGACGTGGCGGCCCGGGTGTTTTGCAAGTACGACGCGCAACTCAAAGTCACGCGTTTTGTCAAAGACGGTGACAAAGTCGAAAAAGGTACACGTTTGTTGACCGTGACCGGCCCGGCGCGCAGCATTTTGACGGCAGAGCGCACCGCGCTCAACATCGCGCAGCGCTTGTGCGGCATTGCCACCGAAACCGCGCGCTACAACGCAGAAATCGCCGGCACCCAAACCCGCCTGATTGATTCGCGCAAGACCACGCCCGGCCTGCGCATGCTGGAAAAGCATGCCGTGGTTTGCGGCGGCGGGCTGAACCACCGGCTGGGCCTGGACAACGGCGTCATGCTCAAGGACAACCACATCGTGGTCTCCGGCGGCATTACCAAGGCTGTGGCCAGTGCCCGCAAACTGCTGCCCATACTCACCAAGATTGAAGTCGAGTGCGACCGCGTCGAGCAAGTGGCTGAAGCCCTGCAAGCCGGCGCCGACGTCATCATGCTGGACAACATGGCGCTCGAAGACATGCGCACCGCGGTGGGCATGGTGGCCGGCAAGGCGAAGATTGAAGCCTCGGGCGGCATCAACTTCAAGACCATCCGGGCGATTGCCGAGACCGGCGTGGACTATATCTCCACCAGCAAGATCACCCAGGCAGCACCTCCGGTTGACATCGGACTCGACGACTGAGTCGACACAGCCCCCAAGGGAATCGCTATGACAGGCAATTTCTTTTTTGTGGTCGGCCCCAGCGGCGCAGGCAAGGACAGCCTGTTGTCCGGCGTGCAGCCTTTGCTGCCGCCGGGGCAATTCATTTTTGCGCGCCGGGTCATCACGCGCGAGGCCGTGGCGCACACCGAAGACCACGACAGTTGCTCTGAAGCCGAGTTTCTGGCACGCGAAGCAAAAGGCGACTTCCTCATCACCTGGCAAGCCCATGGGCTGATGTATGGTTTGCCGGCCTCTTTGCTTGATGCGATCGCCAGCGGCATCCATGTGATTGCCAATGGATCGCGCAACATGATTGAGCACTTGCAGCGCCAAGTTCCAAGCCTCAAAGTCATCGAGGTCAACGCCCCCCTTGATGTGCTGCGTGCCCGCTTGAGTGCCCGCAGCAGGGAAAGCCCTGAAGAAATTGAGCGCCGTTTGCAGCGCGCCTCACTCGCCCTGCCTTCTGGCGTGCCCAGCGTGCGTGTGATGAACGACCTGAGTCTGGACATCGGCGTGAGCCGGCTCAAAGCGGCTCTGCTGCGCGATGCCGTTGCGCCGGATCAAACCGAACATTTTTTGTACCAGAAGATTGGCGGCTCAGCCCTTAGCCGCGATAGCTACGCGCAACTCTTGCCGGCCATCATCCGGGGCGGTTTTCCGCTGGCGGATGTGCAGACCTTTCTGGTCGCCTGCACGCTGCATCTGACACATGACGAAATCGTCGGCTTGGCGCATGCGCGCACCTTGCTGTATCCACGCTTGGCCTGGCCCCAGGCCATGGTGGTGGACAAGCACTCAATGGGCGGTATTCCGGGCAGTCGCGTCACCATGGTGGTCATTCCCATCGTGGCGGCCCATGGTTTGTTGATTCCCAAAACTTCGTCCCGGGCCATCACCTCAGCGGCGGGCACTGCGGATGCCATGGAAGTGCTGGCGCGCGTTGACCTGAATTTCGACGAGGTCCAGGCCTGCGTGCTGTCGACCAACGGCTGCATTGCCTGGAACGGCAAGCTCAATCATTCTGTGCTGGACGACGCCATCAACCCGATCGTCAGGCCCTTCGGGCTGGACACCCGCAACTGGTCGGTGGCATCCATCCTGTCCAAAAAATTCACCGCAGGCGCGACGCATGTGGTCATTGACATTCCTTACGCCGGCAGCGGCAAGGTCAAGACGCTCGAAGAGGCCAGTGAACTGGCCCGCTTGTTTGAAAGCGTAGGCAGCGCGATGGGTCTGGTCGTCAAGGCTTTTCCCACCGATGGCAGCGGCCCCATCGGCTGCGGCATCGGCCCTGCGCTGGAGGCGCGCGATGTGATGCTGGTGCTTGACAACCATCCCCAAGCCCCCGCAGATCTGCTGGCCAAATCCCTTTTCTTTGCGGCCCATATTCTGGCGCTAGACCCCGCTGTGGGTAGTTTTGAAAACGGCCACCGGCTGGCCACCGAGCTTTTGCAGTCGGGTGCCGCCCGCAGTCGCATGGACGCCATCGTCGCGCAGCAGGGCCTGGTGCCGGCCGACCATCAGGCCACCCGGCATGTTGAAGTGCGGGCCGCTCAAGCCGGGCTGGTGCGCGCGATTGACGGCGGCATCATTTCAGGCATTGCCAGGCTGGCCGGTGCACCGGGCTTGAAGCTTGCCGGTGTTGATCTCAAAAAGTCCGTGGGCGACAAGGTGCACAAGGGTGAGCTTCTGTACCTGATACAAGGCACCAACATGGCGCAGTTGCAGCTTGCAAGCCAGCTGGCCGAACAAAACCATGGCTACGCCTTGGAGATCTGAAATGTGTAAAACTGAATTAAAGAAATTCGTCGACCAGGGGTTGCCAGATGATCTCCAGCTCCTGGTTCATCGAACGGGACAAACCATCCATGTCAGGCCACAAGGATGCGTAAGTGATGTTCATCCGGTACAACTCTTTCATGGCCTCTTGCCGAACCGACTTGTCCATCACCAACTGAACCAACAATGACTCACCTTGCGCGCTGTAACTGGCCAGCAGTTCGTCCAGTGTTTTATCAAGCTGACCGGGCACCACAAACAGGCCGGACTGCGCGATCAGCCGCTGGTCCATCTCTGACGGCTCGCCAAACCAGATAAGCGGCAAATGGTTGTCAAAAAAATACTTGTCAAAGTTGTGCGCCACCCGCGGGTCAATGGTCTGGCGGGTGAGTGCGGTATCAAAGCGCGGCACGCGGTGCCAGAGCGCGGGCGTGTTCAGGGCGTACACCACACTGTCGTTGTAAGCCGACTCCAGCGCAAAAAAAGCAGCTACAAAAGGCGACTTGGTGAAGTCCAGCAAACGGGTGGCGCCACCGTGATGCTGCATCATGGCCAGGCATCGCAAGTCGTTTTGCAGCAGGTTGGGGTCCGTCACATGAACGTGGGCCTTGCGGCGAAAAATCCGCAAGCTGCGGCGCTCGAGCAAAGGCCAAAGTTGCTGGTTTCCCGGAAAACGCATCAGGCGCCGCGACAAGGAGCTCAGCAAGGGCAGGTCGGCGCGCGGCTGACCCCGAAAAGCCCACTGATCAAGTTGCGAGACCTGGTCCAAAAACTCTGCCCAGCTGTGGATATGGATTGTTTTCACTTCAGTCGTTCTGTCGCACCAATGATTTTGGCAACTTGATGTTACGACAGCCCTTTTTAAATTTTTTTCAACCAAGGAGTGTTTATGTTCAAGCTCAATAAGATGCATGTTTTAGGCGGGGTGGCTTTCTCGATGATGGCGGTGTCTACCGGCTGGGCGCAAAGCACAGAACCGGTGCAAAACTTCCCCAGCAAGCCCATCACCGTGGTCGTGACATTCCCGCCGGGTGGTGGCACAGACATTCTGGCGCGCCTGCTCGGAACCCATTTCACCGAAGCCTTCGGCCAGTCGGCACTCGTTGAAAACCGTGCCGGCGCCAGCGGCAACGTGGGCGCCAAACTTGTGGCCGACAAAGCGCCGGATGGTTATTCGCTGTTGATGGTGAACAGCTCCTACGCCATCAACCCCGGTGTTTTCAGCAACATGCCTTTTGATCCCAAAAAGGATTTGTCGCCCATCATCAACGTGGCTTTTATACCCTCGGTGATCGTGGTGCCGGCCGACTCGCCTTACAAGCAACTCTCAGCGCTGATTGCCGCTGCCAAGCCTGCCAAAAATTCGGTGTCCTTCGGCTCTTGCGGCAATGGCACACCCCAGCACCTGGCCGGGGCGGTGATCAACATCAATGGCAAGGTCAACATGACGCATGTGCCCTACGCGGGTTGCGGTCCGGCCTTGCGCGATGTGATGGGCGGCCAGGTACCAATGGCCATCATCACCGCGTCCAGCGCAGCGCCCCACATCAAGTCGGGCAAGCTGCTGGCCCTGGGCATCACCTCGGCAGAAAGAACCTTGCAGCTGCCCACAGTCCCGACAGTCGCCGAGCAAGGTTTCCCCGGCTACCAGATCAACCAGTGGCATGGACTGCTGGTGCCCTCCCAGACCTCGCCGGCCTTGCAAGCCAAGCTGTATGAGCGCGTGATGAAAATCGTCCAGATGCCGGATGTCAAGGAAAAACTGATCTCGATGGGCTACACCCCCGCGTATGACGACCCGGCGGCATTCAGGAAAATTGTTCATGAAGACATTGACCGCTTCTCTGTCCTGACCAAAACCCTGGGTCTGAAGTTGGATTGATGCAGCACCATGCCGCCAAGCGCGGCATGGGCGTCTGACGCAAAATGGGGGCATGAAAAAAATCCTCGTTTTGGGCGGTACCGGCTTTGTCGGCCGCCATGTCTGTGAAAAGCTCGTCAGCGCAGGCTGCAGGGTCACCGTGCCGACGCGCCAGCGACCGCATGCCAACGCCATCGCCATGCTGCCCACGCTCACCGTTCTGGAGGCCAATATCCATGACGCGGCGGTGCTGCAAGGTCTGGTGCATGGCCATGATGCAGTGGTCAACCTGGTGGCCATCCTGCAAGGCAAGGAAGCCGCCTTTGACAAGGCGCATGTGCAATTGGCCGACAAAATTGCCCGCGCCTGCCAGGCCGGCGGTGTGCGCCGCCTGGTGCACGTGAGTGCCCTGGGGGCTGACGCACGCAACCCTGCTGCCCTGCCCTCGATGTACTTGCGCAGCAAGAGCCGTGGTGAGCAGTTGCTGCACCATGCCGGCTTGGACTTGACCGTGCTGCGACCCAGCGTGATCTTTGGCGCTGAGGACAAGTTTCTCAATGTGTTTGCCCAGCTTCAGCAGCTTCTGCCGGTGATTCCCCTGGCCGGCGCCCATGCGCTTTTTCAACCCGTGTGGGTGGAAGATGTCGCTAAGGCTGTGCTGCAGGCTGTGCATGGCGAGTTCCAGCACAGCAGCATCGGCCAGACCTATGAGGCCGTCGGGCCGGACGTGTTCAAGCTCAAACAGCTGGTGCAACTGGCCGGCAGCTACGCTGGCGCCAATGAAGGAAGAGGCCGGCCGGTGATAGCGCTGCCAGACGCCGTGGCCCGGGTGCAAGCCCGGCTGATGGGGCTGATGCCCGGTGAGCCGGTGCTCAGCCGCGACAACATGGATTCGATGACAGTGCCCAACGTGGCCACCGGCCATTTCCCGGGCCTGAGCGCCCTGGGCATCACCCCCGCAGCGCTGAGCGCCATCGCCCCCGGCTACCTGGGCAGTCGCGGCCTGCGCAGCGGTTTGACGCTCAAACGCAAGACCGCAGGAAGGTTTTAGGCGGCATGGCTGTAGCCAGGGCCTTGAAGATGGATTCCCGCCTTCGCGGGGATGACAAGACGAAAGC